>JADZAN010000041.1 GCA_020852815.1 Gemmatimonadaceae bacterium
CTCGCGTCGTCAGTGCGCGGTCGCGCCCGACGGATCACGATCCTGCGGTACGGCTTCGGCCCAACCCGCGCATATCAGAGTGATCAGCCGTCGCGCGCCGCGTCCCGCCGTCCACTCGCCCCGCCCCACGCCCGTGTACGCCCCACTCCCACCCCCCTGACCACGTCGCCACTTGACAGGTCGCTTCATATCAGAGTCACCGAGAATTTGGTTCGGTGACTCTGACCCCAAGTGCGCGGAGGGCCCTGTCCGCCCGCCAAGCGCCGATGGCTGGTCCTGCGCTCAGCTGCGTTTAGCTGCGGGACGCTGGGAGAATCGGGGGAACGGGGCCAGGTCGAATCGGGGTCAGAGTCAGCGAGAATTTGGTTCGGTGACTCTGACCCCAATTCGGAACTGACCTCAAATCGCCCCCCCCCCACCCCCCACCCACCCCCCACCCCCCCCGCACGCGCTGGGTAGAATTACCCACGAACCCGGACCCGGACCGCCACACCTTCCCCCCGAGCAGCGCTCCCCCCCCCCCGGAACCGAGTCCCCCTGCCATGAAGCGCATCCTCATCGTCGAAGACAACGTCGACCTCGCCGGTGGCCTCAAGCGCAACCTGGAGGTCGAGGGGCACAGGGCGACGGTGGCGGGGACGGCGGCCGCGGCGGTCGAGGCGGCGATGCGCGATGTCCCTGACCTCCTCGTCCTCGACCTGGGGCTCCCCGACCGCGACGGCTACTACGTCCTCGAGCAAGTGCGCGCGCGCGGGTGCAACGCCCCGGTCCTCATTCTCTCGGCACGCGGCCTCGAGGCCGACAAGGTGAAGGGGTTCCGCCTCGGGGCCGACGACTACGTCACCAAGCCGTTCGGCGTCGTCGAACTCATGGCCCGCATCGGCGCGCACCTGCGCCGCGCCACCAGCGACGAGACGGCCGACAGCAACGGCGCGTTAGGCGACGAGGCGCTCCAGCAGCGGTTCGGCCTCACGGATCGCCAGGTCGAGGTGGCGCGCCTCCTCGCCCAGGGACTCTCGAACGCCGAGATCGCGGAGACGCTGGGGCTGAGCACCTTCACCGCGCGCAACCACACCGAGGCGGTCCTCCTCAAGCTCGGCGCCTCCACGCGCGCCCGCGTGGGCGCCATCCTGCGCGGCCAGGCGTGACCGGCGGCGCTGGCGCGTTGCGCCTCGCGGCCAGCGCTCGCCCCCGCCGGGGCGCACGATGAGCGCCCCCGCGCGCCTGCCGGCCCGCCTCTCGCGCGCCTGGGCCCGCGCGATCGTCCCCCGCGTCCCCACCGTCCTGTTCTCGCTCTTGCTCCTGGCGATGATGGCGGTGTCGATCATTGCCGGGCGGCAGCTGCGCCGCAGCCGGGAGAGCCACGCGCGCGCCACCGACGAGGCGCTCACGGAGTACGCCCTCTTTGCCGCGCGACTGTTCGGCGAGCGCGCCTTTGCCGTGAGCGTGTCCGAGCGCACGCGCGCCGCCGCCGCCGTCCTCACCGCCCCGCAGCGCCCCCCCACCACCGTCACCCTCGTCGACTTTGCCGCCACCGTGCGCGACGTCCTCGACGGCGACGGCTACGATGTCGGGGGCGACTCGCTGGCCGGCTACTTCCGCATGAGCGCGCGCCCCGGCGCACCGTTCGAGGCGTTAGGCTCTGCTCGGCGGGCCGACGTGCGTGCCCAGGTCGACTCGGCGCTCGCCGACGTCGAGCCGCCCCGGCTCTACCGCAACGAGACCGCGCAGCGCCACCGCATGCTCAACGGCGTCCCCATCACCGTCGTCATCGCCATGCACCGCGACGCCGACGGCTCGGTCATCACCTGGTTCGGCTACATCTTCGACCGGCTGCGACATTGGGAGGTGAGCGGCAACCGAATCCTTGCCCAGCAGCCGCTCCTCCCGCCCTCGCTCCTCGACCCCAGCTGGCGTTACGGCGCCGCCTACTCCACCGACTCGCTCATCTCCATCACCGCCTTCACGCCGCAGGGGAAGGAGCTGTACCGATCGCGTCGCGTCATTCCCGGCGGGATCTCCGGCACGTTCGAGTATCGCACGACGGCCGGCGGCGTGCGCTTCGTCGCCACGTTGCACCCGCTCCTCGTGCAGACCGTGCGCGAACGGCTGCGCGCCAACCAGCGCAACGTCATTGCCTTCGCCTGGGAGCTGGGCGGGAGGGAGCACCGGGTCGAGGCCCCGATCGAGCTCCTCCTTCCCACGCTCACCGCGCTCCTCGCCATCGCCGCCGTGTTGCACCTGTGGCGTGAGCACACGCTGGTGCGGGCGCGGCGCGACTTCGTGGCCAGCGTCTCGCATGAGCTGCGCACGCCGCTGGCGCAGATCCGCATGTTCACCGAGACGTTGCAGCTGGGACGCGAGCGCGACGCACACGAGCGCCAGGGCTGGCTCAACATCATCTCGCGCGAGGCGCGGCGACTGGGTGACCTGGTGGAGAACATCCTCCTCTTTTCCCACATCGACGCCGACCGTGCCAGGCTCGAACTCGAACGCACGGACCTCGGGGAACTGATCGAGGAAGTGGTCGAGGGCTACGTCCCCATGGCTGACCAGCGCCGGATGCGCATCCTGGCCGACGCGCCGTCGCGCATCTTCTCCATGGTCGACCCGCGCGCCATGCGACAGGTCATCGTCAACCTCCTCGACAACGCGCTCAAGTACGGCCCCCCGGGGCAGACGGTGAGCGTGGAACTGGAGCGCATCGGGAGCGTGGCGCGCATCACCGTGAGCGACCAGGGACCCGGCATCGAGTCCAACGATCGCAAGCGACTGTGGGAACCGTTCGTCCGGCTGGGGAAGGAGGCGGGGACCAGCGGCGGGAGCGGGATCGGGCTCGCCGTCGTGCGCGCGCTTGTCGAGAAGCACGGCGCGACCGTTGCCCTCGACGACGCTCCGGGCGGTGGCGCGCGTTTCATCCTCGAGTTCGAGGTGAGCGAGAGCGCGGCGGGGTTGCCGTTGCGGGCGACGGGGGAGTTCCGCGCGCCGCGGATGGTGAACGGGGTGATGATTTCGGGGGCGATGCCGGCGATGCCGAGGCCCGGGCGAGACGTTGATGCAGCAGCGGAATCGCCGTCGCCCGGACGCTCAGCCGGTGCCGGTGACTGAAACTACCTCGGTCGCGAACCGGCCGGCGTACGTCACCGTGACGCTCTCTCTGCGATCAACTCGAGCAGATCGCGCCGGAAGTCCTCCAGATGTCGCGCGGCGTCTCCACTGTCGAACGACCAGTTGCTGAGCCGCATCTGGTCGCGAAGCGCGATGACGCCGGTCGCGGTCGCCTCACCGAACAACTCGAGACAGATGGATTGCGCTTCCTGCATGCGCTGCTCTCCCGAGTGCTCCCGCGACCATGCCTTCACCTGATTCCATTCGTCCTCGGTCAGTGATGCCCACACCGCGAACAGGTCCAGCGCGTGGTAGCGCTGCTTCCTATCGGTGGCACGCGTGAGTCGGTCGCGCAGCGCGAAGAGCTTGAGGATGAAGTAGGTGAAGGGATGGAGGACAGTGACTACGATCGACTCTGTCCGTTCACGGGCCGCACGCGCATTGACTTGACATGCACGAGCGCCGCATCTGACTCCGCTACAGGCCCCGTGAGCAGGTCGATCTTCACTGTGGCGGACATGCCCTCCGCGCGGCGGGGAATCGCGAACTGCATGAAGTTGACGGTCGGTTCGTAGCCGAGCTGGCGCGCATGCGTCGGTCGTCCTGGATGCCCTGCCCGGTGGCCTTACCCTCGAGGGCGAAGTGTCCCGCGCGATACCAGTCGATGCGGTTGTTGGCGAGGTTGCCGTCCCGGTCGACCACCTGCACCGGATACTCGAATCGGTGGTGATCCGTGGGCGGGGTCGGCGCACTCACCCCCAGGGCGGCGCACAGCTCGAGGACGAACCCCTGCAGCGTGGCCTGTTCGTTCGCCGTCGTCCCCTTCCACCGCTCCATCATCGTCGCGACCCGGGGAGCGATCGCAGCGAGGTCCCATACCCGTGGCGTCATGCGCGGGAAAGTAGGGCGATGCGGGCGACGTCGCGACCGCTGCCACGGGAGCGCGCCTCCGGGGGGTGGCGAGCGACGCCAGGAAGAATGGATCCCAGCTTTCGCTGGGACGGTGGGGGTACGCTGGGGCGGTGGGCGCAGGCTGGGACGGTGGGCGCAGGGAGGGACAGTGGGCGTATGCAGGGACGGTGGGTGATTCTTCCCCAACCTCCGCTTGCGCCACCCCCGCCCGCTTCGGATTTTCGCCGGGCTGAAGTTCTGCCCCCAAGATTCCGCAATTCCGGAGGAAGTGCATGTGCATCCGAGCCCGCCACTCCTGGCGAGCGGCCCTGCTGTCGATTGCCTGTGTCGCTCCGCTTGTCGCCCCCTTCGCGGTAACCGGCGCCCAGGCCCGCCCAGCGCCTCGCCCGGCCGGCGTTCGCGCCACCGTCGTCCAGCCGGCGCCCACCGGGCCGCTGACCTTCGACTCCACCGTCTTCGGCGCCCTGCGCTGGCGCGAGCACGGCCCGGCGCGCGGCGGACGCTCGGTGGCCGCGGCCGGGTCGGTGCAGCGCCCTAACGAGTACTGGATGGGGACCACCGGCGGTGGCGTCTTCAAGTCGACCGACGGCGGGAACAACTGGGCCGCCGCCAGCGACAAATACTTCGGCGGGACCATCGGCTCGATCGCCGTCGACCCGCAGAACGCCGACATCGTCTGGGTCGGCGGCGGCGAGACGGACATCCGCGGCAACACGGCCGGCGGCGACGGCCTCTGGAAGACGACGGACGGCGGAAAGACCTGGTCGCTCCTCGGCTTCAGGGAGGAGCACATCGCGGCGATCCGAATTCATCCCACCAACAAGGACATCGCCTGGCTGGCCGTCTTCGGGAACCCGTTCCGCGCCGGCGCGGAGCGCGGCGTCTACAAGACCACCGACGGCGGCAAGACGTTCAGCAAGCTGTTGTTTGTCAACGACTCCACCGGTGCCATCGACATCCAGCTCGACCCGTCAAACCCCGACATCCTCTACGCCGCCACCTGGCAGGCGTATCGCACCTCGTGGGCGATGTCGTCGGGCGGGATGGGGAGCGGGATCTGGAAGTCGACCGATGGCGGCGCACGCTGGACCTCGCTCACGAAGACGGCCAAGGGGCTTCCCACCGGCGTGATCGGGAAGATCGGCCTCACCGTCTCGCCCGTGAAGCCGGCGCTCGTCTGGGCCGTGATCGAGCACGACTCCGGCGGCGTGTATCGCTCCGACGATGCCGGCGCCACGTGGAGCTACATCAACCGCGACCGCAAGCTGCGCCAGCGCGCCTGGTACTACTCCAACCTCGTGGCCGACCCCAAGGACACCAACGTCGTCTATGCCCTCAACGTGGGCTTCTACCGCTCGCGTGACGGCGGCAAGACGTTCCCGGAAGCGATCAACGTCCCGCACGGCGACAACCACGACCTGTGGATAGCCCCCAACGATCCGCAGCGAATGATCGAGGCCAACGACGGCGGCGCCACCGTCAGCACCAATGCCGGCAAGACGTGGACCGACCAGGAGTTTGCCACGGCGCAGATGTACCACGTCGACACCGACAACAGTTATCCGTACCAGATCTGCGGCGCGCAGCAGGACAACTCGACGCTGTGCGGGCCCAGCCGGGGCGAGGGGCGCGTCAACATCTCCGACTGGAAGGATGCCGGCGGCGGTGAATCGGGCTACGTCACCCCGCATCCCACCAAGCCGGGGATCGTCTTTGCCGGCTCCTACGGCGGCCTCCTCACCCGCAAGGACCTCAACACCGGCTTCACCCGCGACGTGACGGTGTACCCCATCAACCCGATGGGCTTCTCGTCCAAGGACATCAAGGTCCGCTTCCAGTGGACCTTCCCCATCGTCTTCTCGCGCCACGACAGCAAGGTGCTCTACGCCGCCGGGTCACGCCTCTTCCGCTCTACCGACGAAGGGGAGAGCTGGAGTGCGGTGTCGCCCGAACTCGCGCGCCGCGACCCGTCGACGATGGAGGCGTCGGGCGGCCCGATCACGAAGGACCAGACGGGCGTCGAGACCTACGCGCTCATCTTCGCCTTCGACGAATCGCCGTTGCAGAAGGGGATCCTCTGGGTCGGGACCGACGATGGCCTGGTGTGGATCTCGAGAAACAACGGCGTGAGCTGGGAGAACGTGACGCCGAAGGACATCGGGGACTTCACGCGCATCTCGATCATCGAGCCCGGGAACTACGATGCCGGCACCGCCTACGTTGCCGCCAATCGCTACCAGCTGGGTGACAAGTCGCCGATCCTCTACAAGACCACCGACTACGGGAAGAGCTGGACCCGCATCGTCAGCGGGATTGCCCCCGAGCATTTCGTGCGCGTGGTGCGCGAGGACCCGGTGCGTCGCGGCCTCCTCTTTGCCGGCACGGAGCGCGGCGTCTACGTCTCGTTCGACGACGGGCGCAACTGGAGTTCGCTGCGCCGTAATCTCCCGCTGGTTCCGGTGCACGACCTGCGCATCAAGGACAACGACCTGATCGCCGCCACGCACGGGCGCTCCTTCTGGGTGATGGACAACATCTCGGCGCTGCGGCAGCTGACGGCCGAGGTGCCGGCCAGCGTGGCGCACCTCTTCCAGCCTAACGATGCGATCCGCTCCGAGGGGGGCGGCGGCTTCTTCGCCCAGCTCATGGCGATGATGGGTGGTGGCGGTGGGGTCGGCGCCAACCCGCCGGGCGGGGCGCTGATCCAGTACTACCTCAAGAGCCCCAACCAGAAGGTCACGCTCGAGTTCCTCGACGCGCAGGGCAAGTCGATCGCCGCCTTCACCAGCGACCAGGACGCCGAGACGGCCGCCGACTCGCTGCGCACGGAAGGGCTGAAGGCCGCCGCGATCGACTCCATGGTGAACAAGGCCGGCTTCACGCGCGACTCGGCCACCAAGGTCGTGACCGCGCGCTTTGCCGACCCGTCGGCCATGATGCAGAACATCGACTTCGAGGAGTTCTTCTCGCGCCCGCCGCGCCCGGCGCGGGTGCCGAACAAGGGGGGGATGAACACCTTCGCGTGGGACATGCACTATCCCGACGCCGTGCGCTTTGACGGGATGATCATGTGGGCCGCCGGCACCACAGGCCCCACCGCACCGCCGGGGACGTACAGCGTGCGCATGAAGGCGCTCGACGACGCGGCGCAGACGCGGACCTTCAGGCTCAAGCGCGACCCGCGCAGCGACGCGACCGACGCCGACCTCCAGGCGCAATTCAGGCTCCTCATCGCCATTCGCGACAAGACCACCGAGGCCAACAACGCCGTGCGCCTCGTGCGCAACATGCGCGCGCAGGTGAACGACCGAAACGGGAAGATCACCGGCGCCCAGGCCAACGAGTTCAAGCAGCTGGCGGGGGAGATGATGGGCGAGATGTCGGCGGGCGAGCAGGAGGTCTACCAGGTGAAGAACCAGAGCTCGCAGGACCCGCTCAACTATCCCATCAAGCTGAACAACCAGATCGCCGCACTGGCCGGCGTCGTGGGCCAGGGGGAATACCGTCCGACGAAGCAGGCGCAGGAGGCCTACGCCACGCTCAGCAAGTTGCTGGACGACCAGGTGGCGGCGATCAACAAGGGGATGAACAGCCGGCTACCGCGACTGAATGCGATCCTCAAGGCCTCGGGGCTCCCGGAACTCAAGCCGTCGACAGAGGAAGTGAAGAAGCGGCCGAATGTGGTCTCGTAGAGACTAGAAGCCTGCCTCAGCGAAGGCTGGGGACGAGAGCGTTCAAGACCGAAAAGCTCGACACGGAGGCTCACGGAGGTGTCACGGAGGTACACGGAGGAGTGCGGCGGAATCGCTGACGTCCTCCGTGTACCTCCGTGACACCTCCGAGGACCTCCGTGTCCCGCTTCTGGTTGTTGCGGTTGTCCGCTCACCTCAGCGAATGCGGAAGGACAGGAAGGGGACGCGCGCCTCGTTAGGCCCTCCATTCGGCGGCGTCGTCCCCGACGACTCGCCGCCGTGGATGATTGCATAGGTCGCCGCGCTCACCGCCAGCGCGCCGAGCACCACCGACGTGATCGTCGTGCGCTTGCGGTCGAGCTTGCGGACCTCCACCGAGCGAAAGTCGCTGCGCGCCAGCGGGAGCGGCTGGTAGAAGGTCACCGGGCGCGTCATGGCGTCCGACGACTGCGTCGTCTGCACCGAGAGCACCACGCTGTCACCCGTGACGCGCGACACGGCGCCGCTGACGGAGAAATCCTCGAGCAGGCGCGCCTCGTTGCTCTTCCCATTGCGCAGCTGCTCCACCGCCATCCCGCTCAGTTGCACACGGACCGACGTGTTGGGGCTGATCTCGCTGAGCTGAATGGGCTGGTACGAGTAGCACCCCGCGGAACTCGCGAGGGCGAGGACGAGCGCGGGGCGCAAGCGGCGCACGCGGCACCCTGACGGTCGGGGACTGGATAGCGACATGAGGGCACTCTGGACTGGCAAAGCGTCAGCGATCACTCAGCGATCACGCAGCGGTCACTCGGCGTTCCCGCGGTGGTCATCATATCAACGTATGACGCCCGGGACACCCTGATTCAAAGCACGAGGTCGGTAGCGTCGTACACCGGCGCCGTGCGCGGAGCGACGAAGATGGCGTGAGACGGCCTCGGCAGCCATCCCTCTCGGGCGCCGTCGCTCCCATCGATGCCTTGGCCTCGCCCATCTGGACGGCGCCGGCGGGGCGCTTCATGCTCTCCCGTGAATGCACGCCCCCTCACACCTGGAGGTCGCATGGCAAGTGCTCGACGGACCGCCTCGCGGAGCGCGAAGAAGCGCGCGGCCGCATCTCCCTCCGACCGAGATGCGTTTCGACTCCTGGCACCGAATGAAGCGGCCAGGGCGCGCGAAGGTGAGCAGCACGTCTACGGCAAGCGGATCAAGTGCGTCACCGACACGCGCGGCTTCGCCACCCCCAACAACGATGCCCGCGTGCGCATCGTCGTCGACAGCTCCGAGGGCTTCATCCCGCTCTGGGCGAGGAACAGCACGCTGCGCTGGCGCTTCCAGGCGCAATCCATTCGCGCCTTCGCCAACCCCGAAGCGGCCAAGGCGAAGATCCGCGCGATGATGGGAAAGGCGCTGCTCGAGTGGGGCGACGCGGTTCCCGTGAAGTTCGCCGAGCGAAAGGACGCATGGGACTTCGAGGTCTCGCTGCGCAACGCCGCCGATTGCGACATCAACGGTTGCACACTGGCCTCGGCCTTCTTCCCCGATTCGGGGCGCCACGAGCTGCTGATCTATCCGACGATGTTCGAGCAGTCGGAGCAGGAGCAGGTGGAGACGCTCGCCCACGAGTTCGGCCACGTGTTCGGGCTGCGCCACTTCTTTGCCAAGATCAGCGAGCGCGAATGGTCGAGCGAGATCTTCGGCAAGCACAAGCCGTTCACCATCATGAACTACGGCGCCAGGAGCAAGATGACGGCCGCCGACCGTGGCGATCTCAAGACGCTCTACCGGAAGGCATGGGCCGGCGAAATCACCGCGATCAACGGGACGCGCATCAAGTTCGTGCGGCCGTCGCACTACGACTGACGCGCCACGGCATGCGTGGCCCCCCTCCGAGCGGTCGAGGCTGTCAGCGCGCGAGCTGCAAGCGTATTGACAACGCCTTCGGCCGAGCGGCACAATAGCGCTGAATCGTTAGGGTAGCGCGCCGTGGGCGCCCTGCCCGGCGCGCTGTCCGCCTCGTTCCGCACGGAGGAACTCATGCCCATGAAGGTCAGCAGTGCACCCGCGGTATCGCGATGGTTGCAGTTGGCGGCAGGTCTCGTCCTGGTGGTCCCTTTCGCGCTCCAGGCGCAAACGGGGACCATCGTTGGGCGCGTGACCGATGCCGCCACGCAGGGCCCGGTGGCCGAGGCAAGGGTCACGGTCGTCGGGACGGCGCTCGTTACCTCGACCAATGCGTCGGGCGACTACCGCCTCGTGAACGTGCGTCCGGGGCGCGTCACCATCACCGTCTTCCGGCTGGGCTACAAGGCCGCTGGCGACACGGTGCGCGTGCAATCGGGAGAGACGGTCACCCTCAACGTGGCGATGACCGCCTCGCTCGCCAAGCTCTCCGAGGTGGTCGTGACGGGGACGGCGGGGAACCAGGAGCGGCGCGCGCAATCGGCGCAGGTGGCCTCGCTCACCGTCGCCGAGATCGTGAAGGAGGCCCCCATCCGCAACGTGGGCGAAGTCCTGCAGTCGCGCATTCCCGGCGTTGCCGTTTCCTCCAACTCCGGCGTCCTGGGCACGGCCAAGACGATCCGCATTCGCGGTGCGTCGTCGGTCAACCTCTCCAACCAGCCGCTCCTCTTCATCGACGGCGTGCGCATCAACGAGGGGCCCATCAACGGCAACGTGAGCGGGCAATCGTATGACCGCATGAATGACCTCAACCCCGATGAGATCGAGAGCATCGAGGTGGTGAAGGGGCCGGCGGCTGCCACGCTCTACGGCGCCGACGCCTCGGCGGGCGTCATCCAGATCATCACCAAGAAGGGGCGCCCAGGGGGAAACCGCTTCGTGCAGTCGCTGCGCCTGGAGTCGGGCACCACCGACCAGAACTACATGCCCCCCGACAGCTACGGCAACTGCACCGCTGCCCTCGTCGCCGCCAACAGCACCAACCCGCTCTGTCGCGGGCAACCGGTAGGGACGCTGGTGCATGACAACGTGTGGAAGCGCTACAACGTGTTGCGCACCGGGAAGGACCTGAGCGTGGGCTGGGGCGGCCGCGGCGGCGGACAGAACTATGGCTACAACCTCTCCTTCGGTGCCGACAACGCCACCGGGACCTTGGCCAACAGCGGGCTCACGCGCTACAACGTGCGGTCGAACTTCAATTACGTCCCCGATTCGCGCCTCACCATCGACTTCGGGCTGGGGTTGGGGCAGAACCGCACGCAACTCCCCAATCTCGACAACTCGCTCTACGGATGGATTGCCGGCGCGTTGCTTGGCTCGCCACTCACGCGCTCCGACAACCCGGCCAACAGCGCCGACGGTTGGTTCGGCTACAATCGTCACTACAACGCGATTGCCGCCATCACGAATCGCATGCTCACGCACCGCACGATGTCCAACCTCACGGCGTCGTACCTCCCGGTGAGCTGGTTCACCAACCGCATCACGCTCGGCGTCGACTACGCCTCCGACGAGCAGTTCGAGTTCAACCCGAGGAACGACAGCACCTGGTACGGCGGCCAGCTCGACGCGGGGCGCATGAATCGCCAGGCGCGCGGCGCCGAGCGGTACACGGTCGACTATCTCGGCAACATGCGAAGGACATTCGGCGCCAACAAGCAATGGGAGGGGAACCTCTCCGTCGGGCTGCAGGTCGTCTCGACGCGCAACACGCTCACGTCGGCGACCGGCATCGGCTTTGTCACCAACGAGAACAACGCGGTCACGTCGGCGGCCACCACCACGGGCGGCAGCTCGTACACCGCGCAGAAGCAGTATGGCTACCTCAGCCAGCTGCAACTCGGCTACCAGAACCGCCTCTTCCTGCAGATGGCGGTGCGCGTCGACAAGAACTCCGCCTTCGGGTCGGCGGCCCCGGCCTTCGTCCTTCCCAAGGTGGGCGCCACGTGGACGATCTCCGAGGAGCCATTCTTCGAGGGCTTCACCAAGGTCATCAACTCGTTGCGCCTGCGCGCCGCGTGGGGGACCACGGGGCGTTCGCCCGCGCCGGGGGCCGCGCTCACCACCCTCGTCTCGGCGCCGTACAACATCTTCGGCACCACCTCCAACGGCGCCAACCCGGGGAATCCCGGCAACGCCGACCTCAAGCCCGAGCGCGGGACCGAGTTCGAGGCTGGCTTCGACGCCTCGTTCTGGAGGGACCGCATTTCCGCCGAGCTCACGTACTTCCACAAGGTCACCGACGACCTGATCATCGCCAAGCCCATCGCGCCATCGCTGGGTTTCAACAGCAACCCGCTGCAGAACATCGGCTCGGTGCTCAACAGCGGGCTGGAACTGGCGGTGAATGCGAGTGCGATCTCGGCGACCAACTTCCTGTGGGACGTCCGCCTCGGTGCCAACACGCTGCATAACGAGGTCACGGACCTGGGCGGCGTCGCCGCCTTTGCGCCTGGCGGAAGCTTCTCCCACACGCGCGCCATGCTCGGCCAGCAGTTGGGGGTGTACGTCGCCAAGCGCATCAAGTCCATCGACGAGGCCACCGGCGTGGTGGTCGTCTCCGACACCGTCTCCCCCGTGGGGAACCTCTACCCCACGCTCGAGTGGAACCTGACCAACACCTTCACCGTGATGAAGCAGTTCCGCATCAGCGCGCTCCTCGACGCCAAGCGCGACTTCATCACCGACAACTTCACCGACTTCTACCGCGAGACGCAGCTCGTGCGCGGGCAGAATCGCCTCGATCCCAACAAGCTGTCGCGACGCGAACGCCTGCGCCGGTACGGCAACGACACCCCGGGCAAGCCGGCCTTCGTGACCGAGTCCGGCGTCGTGGCCACGCAGAACGACGTCTACGAGGCGTGGGAGCAGCCGGGCGACTTCCTGCGCTTCCGCGAACTCTCCGTCACCTATCTCGTCCCCAAGCGGTTGAGCGACGCACTCGGCAACCGCATCCAGAATGCGTCGCTACAGTTCGCCATGCAGAACCTCAAGCTGTGGACCGACTATGAAGGGCCCGATCCCGAGGTCGTGACCGACAGCGGCAACTTCTCGCGCGCCGACTTCTTCACCCTTCCCAACCCTCGTCGCGCGCTGTTCCGCGTGAACTTCACCTTCTGACCGGCGGAGGACCATGACCATGCTGTGCATGACAACGACCATGACCACGATCCCCCGCGCGGTCGCGCGCACGATGGGTCGCGCGATGTGTGGCGCGACGCTGTTGCTCGCGGCAACGGCGTGTACCGACAAGTTCCTCGAGGTGACCAATCCCACCGTGATCGACGCCGCGACGGTCGATCCGGCCTCCTCGGCGGCGACGCTGGCCAACACCACGCAGCAGAACTTCGCCACCGAGTTGGGGATGAGTGCGATGTTCGAGTCGCACTTCACCGGCGAGACCTACATCATCGAGACCAGCTCGTCGCAGAACGAGTTCGGGAAGCGCGAGGTCTCGGTCGACAACGCCACGCTCGCCGCGCGGTGGGCCGGATTGCAGCTGGTGGCTGCGTCGGGGAAGATCCTCCTCGACCTCTCGCTCCCCACGCCCACCACCAACGTCAACCTGGCGCGCGGGGCGACCTTCCGGGCGTACGGCATCCTCTATCTCGCCATCGACTTCTGCAGCGGGACGCTCTCCGCCGGCCCGGCGCTCACCACCAACCAGCTCCTCGACTCGGCGATCTTCTGGTTCACCAAGGGGGTCGACGTGGGGACGGCCAACGCCACCGCCGATGGCCTCAACATCGCGCGGGCGGCACTCGTCGGGCGCGCCCGTGCCAAACTGCAGAAAGGTGACCGGGCCGGTGCACTGGCCGACGCCAACCTCGTCCCGGCCGGCTTCTCCTTCAACCTCACGTATCAGGACGACCTGGCCAACCGCGCCCGACTGTCCAACGCGATGTGGCGCTTCATCGTCGATCGCGGCACCATCAGCGTCCCGCCGTACTACCAGACCACCGACCCGCGCATCAAGTTTCTCCTCCCGTCGCAGCACTCGTACACGGCGGTGGACCAGGCGGCGGGGCCGTTCGTGGTGCAGCAGAAGTTCCCGTCGTATGCCTCGCCGTTGCGCCTCGCCTCCAAGCTGGAAGCCGAATACATCGCCGCCGAGGCGTCGGACAACGTGACGCAGCAACTTGCGCTCATCGACCGGCAGCGCGCGGCGGCCGGGCAGCCGCCCTACAGCGGGGCAACCGACGCCGCTTCCGTGCTGGCCGAGCTGTTCTACCAGAAGGGGTATGATTTCTGGCTGGAGGGGAAGCGCATGGCCGACTGGCGTCGCCAGCCCGTCGCCGCGTCGCGCTACGTTCCGGTGGCCGGGAGCCCGTACTGGCGCACCGGCTTCGGATCGGTAGGGGCACAAGTGTGCTATCCGGTGCCGCGCACGGAGCTGGACAACAACCCGAACCTCAAGACGTCATAGCGTTCGGGGGGCGCTGTGTGGTGCGAGACCGGCGGGGCGCTCGTGCGTTCCGCCGGTTCTCATGTGCGCGAGTGCTGCAGCTGTTGCGCGTGGTGCGAGCTACCTGCGTGTGAGCGAACCCCACGTTGGAGGTCAGTGGAGCGCGCGTACTCGCACGAGATCGGAAGGTCCCTTCGCGCGAGGCCGTTGCGGAACTCAGTACGTTGAGTAAAAATACTCAATATGATGAGTAATCTGATCCCGTCCTTTCAACGCCCCCAAGGCGCGGTGCTCGCCGGTCGTCTCGCCGAGCCGAGGCGCTTCATCCAAGTCGTGGCGGGACCACGTCAGGTGGGGAAGTCTACGCTCGTCCAACAGGTGTCGCGTGAACTCGCACCGACGGTGCGCTACGCGAGCGCCGACGAGCCCACACTTCGGGGATCGGATTGGATCGCCCAACAGTGGGAGGTTGCTCGCGTTGCGGCTCGCGACGGGGGTGCGGTGGGAGCGGTGCTGGCGCTCGATGAGATCCAGAAGATTCCCGGGTGGTCGGAGACCGTCAAACGCTTGTGGGACGAGGACACGCGGCAGCGATGCCCACTCAAGGTCGTCCTCCTCGGCTCTGCGCCGTTGCTCATCGCCCATGGGATGAGCGAGAGCCTCGCCGGCCGCTTCGAACTGCTGCACTTGCCACATTGGTCGTTCGCGGAGATGCGAGACGCCTTCGGCTTTGCCCTCGACGAGTACCTGTACTTCGGCGGTTATCCGGGGGCGGCGGCGCTCATCCATGAGCCCGATCGCTGGCGCCGCTACATTGCCGACAGCCTCATCGAGACGTCGGTCTCACGCGACGTCCTGTTGCTCACCCGCGTGGACAAGCCCGCGCTGCTACGACGGCTGTTCGAACTCGCCTGCCGGTACTCCGGTCAGATCCTCTCGTACACCAGGATGCTGGGACAGCTGCAAGAGGCGGGAAACACGACGACACTGGCGCATTACCTCGACCTGCTGCAGGGAGCGGGGTTGGTGTGCGGGCTGCAGAAGTATGCTGGCGATGCGGCACGTAGTCGCGGCTCGAGTCCCAAGCTGCAAGTGTTCAATACCGCGCTCATGACGACGGTAACCGGGCTGTCGTTCGACGAGGCGCGCGCCGACCGTGAGTTCATGGGGCGTCTCACTGAGTCGGCGGTTGGTGCGCACCTGATCAATGCCGCTGCTGCGCGTGACTGCGAAGTCTTCTACTGGCGGGAGCGGAGTCGCGAGGTCGACTTCGTGGTGACGGCGGGGCGCCGCGTGGTCGCCGTCGAAGTGAAGAGCGGACGATCGCGGGAGATGCCGGCGGGGCTCGCAGCGTTCCGTGAGGCGTTCGGCATCAGGCGCACGCTGCTTGTTGGTGGCGACGGCATCGACGTCGGGGAGTTCCTGGCGCGACCGGTGATGGAGTGGATCGCGGGGTAGTCGGCGCTGACATGATCCACCCCCTCGTCAACGATCAGGTAGTTTTGGGCCACACCCCCCATCGTCGTCCCTACGCGCTCGCACCCCAAGGGAGACTCATGCCCCGTCTCGCGCTGGCCCTCGCCGTCGCCATCCTCTCCCCGTCGTTAGGCGTCCACGCCCAGCAGGCCGCAGCTCCAGCGCCGCCCGCCTATCACCGGGACTACGGCTACATCACGCTCCACGACGGCGTCCGCATTGCCTACGTCGCCTATCGTCCGGCACGCGACGGCAAGTACCCGACGATCATGCAATACGACCCCTACGTCGCCGCGGGGTCGGGGCCCAATCCCACGTGGACCGACAAGGGCTACGCCTTCATCGGCGTGAGCGTGCGCGGGACCGGTTGCTCGCAAGGGACCTTCTCCTTCCTCAATGGCGAGTCGCACGGCGCGGATGGCGCCGAGATCGTCAACTGGATCGCGCGGCAACCGTGGAGCAACGGGGCGGTCGGGCTCTGGGGCTCGTCGTATCCGGCGCATACGGCGTACTTCGTGGCGGCCAGGCGCCCGCCCGCGCTCAAGGCGCTGGTAACATCGAGCATCACGGCCAGCGTCTACGAGGACGCGCTCTATCCCGGCGGGATGTTCAACATCGGCTTCACGTCGCGCTGGTTCACGCTCTACCAGCCGGCGCTGTCGAAAGCGGGAATGGACGCACGCATTGGCTGGGGCGACACGGAGTGCGAGCCTAACGCCAAGGCGCATCCGCCCACGGACTACGTGCGCGAGGTGCAGCAGCACCCGTTCGACGACGCCTACTGGAAGCGGCGCGCCACCGAGTCGTACGTGGATCGCGTGAACGTCCCGACGATCGTCGGGATGGGATGGCAGGACTTCCAGACGCAGGTCACCGGCGGCATCACGCTTTTCCATCGCCTCAAGGTGCCCAAGCGGCTGTACGTCCTCCCTGGCGGGCACGGGGTGGTGCTGGGGCAGAAGGTCTTCCAGGAGGATCAGCTCCGCTGGTTCGATCGCTGGCTCAAGGGGACCGAGAATGGCGTGGAGAAGGAGGAACCGGTCACGGTCTTCTGGGAAGTGGCGCGCAAGGGAGGGACGGCGCTGGGCGGCGGCACCTCGACGCCCAACTGGATCACGCGACACGCTTCCTGGCCGGTGCCGGAAGCCCGGATGCAGCGCTTCTACCTCACGGGAGATGCGCAACTGGTGACGGACAAACCGTCCACAGCGGCCCAGACGGCACCGCGCAGCTACACCTACCCCACGGGGACGGAGCTGATCGGGAGCAACGCGCAGTTTGCGCTCCCCGTGGAGCCGGAAGGGGTCCTGGTCTACCGCAGCGCGCCGTTGACGTCGGACCTCACGATGCTGGGCGCGCCGCAGATTACCTTCTACATGAGCGTGCAACACGACGACGCCGACTTCGTGGTCGACCTGCACGACCTGTACCCCAACGGCGACGTGCAGTACCTGCAGCGCGGACTGTTGCGCGCCTCCATGCGGGCGATTGACATCAAGCGCTCGCGCCCCGATGCGATACGGCACGCGTTCACCCGGCGCGCGCCGCTGCTGCCGGGAAAGATCTACGAGATCCGGATGTCGCTCCCGCCCATCGGCGCCGTGATTCGGGAGGGGCACCGCCTCGAGGTGACGATCATGGCACCGTCGCCGATTGCGCAGCCCGACTGGGGGTTCCACCCCGCGGGCGAGCCGGGACGCAACACGGTTTACCACACAGCGGCTCAGCCGTCAGTGCTCACCGTCCCCGTGATTCCTGGCGCCAGGGCGCAGGGGGCGGCGCCGGTCTGCGGGTCGCTCGACTTCCAACCGTGCCGGCCGGCGAACACGATCGATGCGCTGATGTTCATCGTGCGGCCCAAGCTGGTGCCATGACGCACCCGCGCCAACGCTGACTCAGCGCAATTCCATCCGCTGGATGGCCACCGTCCCCTCCACCCACTCGGCGCCCGACTCGCCGTGTGCGAGCATCACGCGCGCGCTCCCGTCGCGCTGCACCAGGCAGTAGGCGCCGTAGATGCCCACCGGCAGGCGATACGCCCTGATCCCGTCGCCCGGCATGCAGCCGATGGCACCGGCGACGGTGATGGTGGGGGGCGCCTCGCCGGCACGACGGGGAATGTACTTGAGCCAGTAGGAACCGTTAGGCAGTTGCCAGTGCAGCGTGTCGCCGCGCGCCAGGCGCACCGGGCGCGCCACGAAGCGCTGGTCGTCGCGCAGCGACTCGAACGAGGGAACGAGCGCGTGGACCACGAGCATCATGCGCGCCTCCTGTTCGCCCACCTCGACGCGCACCATCGTGGCCCCTTCCTGCCTTGCGCGAACGGTGGCGCCGTCGAGCGTAGCGATGGCCGGGTTGGAGAGATGCGTGGCGCCGCGCAACTCGGTCACCCGCTGGCCGTCGAGACCGATCGCCTCGAACGGGAGGTGGCGCGGCGTGGAATCGCCGGCGACGAAGTCGATCCAGGTGGCGGCGCGCAGCTCCTGGACGGGACGGCAGTGCACGTCGACGTCGGTGAAGATGGCGCCGAGCGTGGCGCGCACGCGGGCGTCGCCCCGCTCGGTGCAGGTGAGGACGCCGCGTGCGGTGATGGAGAGCGGTGCACCCGACCTCCAGGCGAAGCGCACACTGTCGGCATCGAGGCGGTAGCCGGCCCGGTTGAGCACACGCATCTCGAGCTGGACCGGCCGGGCGTTGTTCACGACGATGCCGTCGGCTGCAAAGGCTGGTCCGGCGTCGATGCTCACGGCAACGCCGTAGCGCGACCTGACCGCGACCAGCACGACCGCCAGCGTGAGAGCGAGGATCGCGATGAGGGCGGCAAGCCGCAGGTATGCGCGCGGGCCGCCGTGCCGCAGCGCACTCCCGACGAGGTGCGGCGCCGAGCGTATGAGCTCCCGCGCCCGCCACGCCGTCGCCGCCAGGCGTCCGTCGCTGGAGACGCGATGCGCGTATTCCTCGGCGAGGTCGCCGAAGACACCATCGAGGAAGCAGGGGTCCGCGCCTAACGCCAGGAGGGAGCGCTCGACGAGCGTGTGCCGGCTCGAGCCCGCGGCGTGTGCGGCGTTGACGTGCGCTTCGTGTTCGTGCGCCTCGCGGGCGCCGGCGCGGTATCTCGTCATGCGAGCCTCGGATGCGTGAGCGGTCCAACCCCTGCCCACAATGCCGCCGCGTTCCGCTCTGCCTCGCGCAGCGCGCGGGCGCCAGCCGCCGTGACGGTAAAGTGGCGCCGCGATCGCCCGCCGCGCACAGGGAGCGGCGCGCTCGATCGGGAGCGAAGGAAGCCCTTCTCCTCGAGTCGCTGCAGCGTGGTGTACACCGCGCCCACGGAGTAGTCGCGCCCCGTCCGTTCCGAGAGGTCGGCGCGCACCGCGAGTCCGTAGGCGTCGTCCCCAAGCCGAGCGACGGCCAGGAGTGCGGCGAGTTCGAGTGTTCCGAGTGTCGGTGTCGGCATAAGTACTAGTTTGTAGAACAAATCGCGAGCGCGCAAGTCCGGCGTGAGATCGTGGCCCGCGCCTGCGACAGGGCCTGGGTCGAGTGCCCGCTGCGTGAGGCGCCATCTCGGTCGAGGGCGGCCCCGTCCCCGCGATCCTGCTCGGCGTCACACGGCGGAAACCAAGGACGATGGACCTCCTCCGTGCCCCTCCGTGCCTCCGTGCTTCCTCCGTGTTCAAGGCACTTGATCTTGCCGTTCTGCTGAGCGCCGCCTGACCCAGCGAGGGCGTCGGGCCAGGAAGTTCAAGGTCAAGATCGTCATGACACGGAGGTAAACGGAGACACGGAGTCACACGGAGGAAAGCAAGGACGATGGACCTCCTCCGTGCCCCTCCGTGCCTCCGTGCCTCCTCCGTGTTCAAGGCACTTGATCTTGCTGTTCTGCTGAGTGCCGCCTGACCCAGCGAGGGTGTCGGGCCAGGAAGTTCAAGGTCAAGATCGTCATGACACGGAGGGAAACGGAGACACGGAGTCACACGGAGGAAAGCAAGGACACTGGAACTCCTCCGTGCCCCTCCGTGCCTCTGTGCCTCCTCCGTGTTCAAGGCACTTGACCTTGCCGTTCTGCTGAGCGCCGCCTGACCCAGCGAGGGTGTCGGGCCAGGAAGTTCAATGTCAAGATCGTCATGACACGGAGGGAAACGGAGACACGGAGTCACACGGAGGAAAGCAAGGACGATGGACCTCCTCCGTGCCCCTCCGTGCCTCCGTGCCTCCTCCGTGTTCAAGGCACTTGATCTTGCCGTTATCCTGCCACCTTCATCAAGTACGATCCCATCTGCTGCGGCTACCCGAAAAGCCTCGATGACACGCCGCGCATAGTGCGCAACCAGAAGGCACTCGGCGCTCCCCTTTGAAGAACGACGTGGTGCAACGCTTCGCGCGGACGGCGACGCGATACGTCCCGACGCTGGTGATGAACCCGCTGGAGTCGTTCTTCGTACTAATGCGGCAGCAGGCGAGTTGTCTGCCGGTGATGGTGCAAGGAATCGAGGAAGGGCGTAGCGCGCGCGGCCCGACACCACCATTCTTCCGTTCCATGAAAGAGACCAATGCGTCACGCGCCCTCAAGGCGGTCACGACCGACGAACCGCACCTTCCGGGTGCCGTGCTCGCGACCGACAACCCGCTGGTCGGCGTCCTGGTGGAGCAGTCGGAACGGCGACTGATTGCGGTGCAGGCAACCGAGGCGGGGACGGTCCTCTTCCGCATCGAGGGGTTCGAGTCACGCACCCCGTCCAAGTACTCGGTGCAGGTCGGGCGTGACCGGCATCTCGACCAGCGTGGCGCACGCGACGCGACCGACCGCGTGCGCCGCTTCTACTGGCGCTACATGAACCACGCCTGCGAGCCCACCACGCGCATCGTGGAGTGCGAGGTGATTGCGCTGCGCGACATCGCCCCCGGCGATTCTGTCACCTTCGATTACAACACGACGGAAGAGAAGCTGGCGGAGCCATTCCGATGTCACTGCGGGGCCCACGGATGCGTGGGTGTGGTGCGCGGGGCGCGACACCTCACGCCGGCGCAGCGCGCGCGCGTGGAGCACTTGCTGCCGGATTACCTGCGGTAAGAGTCCGCGGGTTCCTTCACTTCCGGCACTTCCCAGGGTGGCGCGGCGATTTGCCCCGCGCCGCCCCGATCGCCAACATATCCCGTCCGCCCTGCCAC
Organism: Gemmatimonadaceae bacterium; assembly: GCA_020852815.1. Classification (NCBI taxonomy): domain Bacteria; kingdom Pseudomonadati; phylum Gemmatimonadota; class Gemmatimonadia; order Gemmatimonadales; family Gemmatimonadaceae; species Gemmatimonadaceae bacterium. The sequence continues at coordinate 20,701 of JADZAN010000041.1, forward strand.
GCCCGGCCCCCCCTGCGCGTAGCATACGGACCAGTCCCCGTCTCAACTCCACCGACGGCCGCCGAACCGGCCACCCCACGGAGCCCTTCGTGAGAGCGTCTCGTTTCCTCCTCGGCATCGCCGTGCTCGTCGCCGGCTCGCTCGAGGCCCAGCAGTCATCCCGCACCCAACCGGTCACCGGACTGCGCGACAACTCCACGGGGTATCACGCCCTCGTTGGTGCGCGCGTGGTGACGGCCCCGGGCCAGGTGATCGACAACGCGACGATCGTCGTGCGCAACGGCCTCATCACCGCAGTCGGTGCCAACGTGAGCGCGCCAGCGGGTGCGCGCGTGTGGGACCTCAAGGGGCTCACGGTCTACCCGGGCTTCATCGATGCCTCGGCCGACCTTGGCGGCGATGCACCGCCACAAGGGGGCGACGTGGGGCCCACGCACTGGAATCCGCAGGTGCGCGCCTGGTTCAGCACCACGGCCAACCTCAAGGACGATTCCACGCGGCGCATCGCGCTGCGCTCGCTCGGCTTTGGCGCCGCGCTGGCGGTGCCGCGGCAGGGAATCTTCCGCGGCGCGGCGAGCGTGCTCAACCTCGGCGATGCCGGTGCGCGCGAGCGCGTGTTGCGCCCCGACATTGCACAGGCCATCGGTTTCCAGCGCTCCTTCGCGCTGGGCGGGATGTACCCAAACTCGGCGATGGGGACGATCGCGCTGATGAAGCAGACGTTCATGGACGCGGAGTGGTACATCCGCGCCTGGGGGGCGTACGAGGCGAGCGGCCGCTCGTTGCTCCCGCCGGAGACGAGCGAGGCGCTGGCCGCGCTGCAGAAGGCGGTGAAGGGACAGCAGCCGGTCTTCTTCGAGACCGACAGCGAGGAGGAGTACCTGCGTGCCTACAAACTGGCGCAGGACTACAAGCTCACGCCGTGGTTCCGCGGGAGCGGGCAGGAGTACCGGCTGATCGACGTGCTCAAGGGGCGCACGCAGCCGCTGGTGGTCCCGCTGGCCTTCCCCGATGCGCCTAACGTGTCGAGCCCCGAGGCGGCGGCGAATGCGACGCTGGCCGACCTGCGACACTGGTACCTGGCGCCGACCAACCCGGCGCAGCTGGCGGCGGCGGGCGTGCCGTTCGCCATCACCGCCGATGGATTGTCGTCGCTGGCGCAGTTCCTCCCCAACCTGCGCACAGCGGTCGCGCGCGGGCTGGCGCCGGACAAGGCGCTGGCCGCGTTGACAACGGTCCCCGCGGCGTGGCTCGGCATCGAGCGGACGCACGGGACCATCGCCGTCGGCAAGGCGGCCAATCTCGTGGTGAGCGAGGGCGACCTCTTCACCGAGGAGGGGGCGGTGCGCGACGTGTGGGTGCAGGGGACGCGCTACGGCGTCACGCGACCGCCGCAGGTGGACCCGCGCGGGACGTGGACGATTGCGTCGTCCGATCCCGGTACCTTCACCAACGCGACGCTGCGCCTGGAAGGGCCGCTCAACCGCATTCGCGGGACGATCGAGATCAGCGGGCGTCGCCCCGTGAACCTGACCTCGGCGCGCATCACCGCCGAGACCGGGCGACTGGAGGCGACCTTCCCCGGCGAGGCCGTGGGCCTCGAGGGGGCAATGCTGCTGGCCGGCTCCGTGCGCGATGCGGAGTTCTTCGGCTGGCTGTCGCTGCCTAACGGCACCGACGCGACCTATCGCGGGACGCGCACCGAAGCCTTCGAAGGGCCGGCGCGCGGTGCGGTGGCGGTGAAGGTCCCCAAGCTCGACCTCCCTTTCATGCGCCCGTCGATGGAGTTCGGGCGCACCGCGCCCCCGGTGCAGCCGGCGGCGGTGGTGGTGCGCAATGCGACGGTGTGGACGCAGGGACCGCAGGGACGCCTCGAGAACGCCGACCTGTTGGTGCAGGGCGGCAAGGTGGTGCGCGTGGGTCAGAAGCTCTCGGCGCCGGCCGGTGCCGTCGAGATCGATGCCACGGGCAAGCACGTCACGCCGGGGCTCATCGATCCGCACACGCACTCCGGCGTGAGTGCCGTGAATGAGACCGGCTTCGCCATCGTCCCCGAGGTGCAGATGGGGGACGTGATCACGCACAACAACATCTGGTTCTACCGCCAGCTGGCCGGCGGGCTCACCACCACGATGATCAAGCACGGCTCGGCCAACCCGATAGGGGGCGAGAACGTGTACGTGAAGATCCGCTGGGGGTCGCTGCCTGACGAGTACAAGATCGCGGGGGCGCCGCGCACGGTGAAGTTCGCGCTGGGCGAGAACCCCAAGCGCAGCCCCACGCGCTATCCCAAGACCCGCATGGGGACGCAGGAGATCATCCGCGACCACTTCCTGGCGGCGCGCGACTACGAGAAGGAGTGGAAGCGCTGGGAGAAGGAGAAGACCGGGATCCCGCCGCGCCGCGACCTGCGCATGGAGGCGATCCTCGACATCCTCAACCAGAAGCTCCTCGTCTCGTCGCACGGCTACCGCGCCGATGAGTTCCTGGCGCTCGTGCGCCTGGCGGAGGAGTTCGGCTTCCGGATCCAGACGCTGCAGCACGGCGTCGAAGCCTACAAGATCGCCAGCGAACTCAAGGCGTCGGGGGTGGCGGCCGTGGTGTGGAGCGACTGGGGAGCGTTCAAGATGGAGGCGTACGACAACACGACGTACAACGCGCGATTGCTGATGGAAGCCGGCGTCGTGACGTCGCTGCACTCCGACAACGCCGAGATCTCGACGCGCATGAACTGGGAGGCGGGGAAGCTCCTCCGCACGGGCGTGGAGGAAGTCGCGGCGCTCAGCACCGTCACCAACCAGTCGGCCAAGGCGATCGCGATCGACAACCGCGTCGGCTCACTTGAGTCGGGGAAGGACGCCGACTTCGTGATCTGGAACGGGAACCCGCTCTCGCAGTTCACCAAGGCCGAGCAGACGTGGGTCGACGGTCGTCGCTACTTCTCGATCGACGAAGACAAGGCGCTGCGTGCCGAGACGGCGCGGCAGCGCGCGCAGCTCATCCAGGCGGTGCTGGCGGCCGCCCCGCCTGAGAACGCGGCGGCAGGCGCCGCCGCACGCCCGCGCGGCACGGAGGGCTCCCGCTGATGACTCGCTCCTTTCTCTCGAGGCTCGACACGATGCGACTCATGACCTCCACGGTGCGCGGCGCACTGTTCGCGATGGCGGCAACGACGATGTTGGCACCGTGTGCCCTGCGCGCGCAGGAGCGCATGACCGTCCCGCCGCAGGACCGTCCGGTGGTGCTGCGCGGCGCCACGGTTCACACTGTCACCAAGGGGACGATCACCAACGGTGTCATCGTCTTCGATCGCGGGCGCATCACGGCGATCGGCGGTGCCGAGGTGGCCATCCCGACCGGTGCCCGTGTGGTGGATGTGAGCGGAAAGCACATCTATCCCGGGCTCCTCGATGCCTACACCACGTTAGGCATCACCGAGGTGGGGGCGGTGGATGTCACCAACGACATCACCGAGCAGGGCGACTTCAACCCCAACGTGCGCCCGGAGATCGCGGTGAACGCCGAGAGCCGGCACATCGGGACGACTCGCTCGGCGGGGGTACTCGTGGCGTTCAGCACCCCCGAGGGGGGGGTGATCTCGGGGCTGTCGTCGGCGCTGTCGCTGGAAGGGTGGACGTGGGAGGAGATGTCGATGAAGGGAGCGGCCGCGCTCAACGTGCGGTGGCCCGACCCCACTGCGCAGCCGCGCCGCGGCTTCGGCGGCGGCCCGGGTGGGCGCGGTGCCGGTGGCCCGCCCCCCAAGACCTACGCCGAGCAGGTGCAACAAATCAAGGACTGGTTCGGCGAGGCGCGGGCGTATCGCGATGCCGTGAAGAGCGGCCAGGACGTGCGCACCGACGCTCGTTATGCGGCGATGATCCCGGCGCTCGACGGCGCCATCCCGGTGGTCGTGGCGGCGGACGGGGCGGCGCAGATCAATGACGCGATCACCTGGGCCAAGGCGGAGAAGGTGAAGCTGGTGATTCGCGGCGGGCGTGACGCACTCTTCGCCGCCGACAGGCTAAAAGCCGAGAACGTCCCGGTGATCCTCACGTCCACCATGGCGGCGCCGGAACGCGACTACGAGGGGTACGACGGCGCGTACGCCACTCCGGCCAGGCTGCACGCCGCAGGGGTCAAGTTCGCCATCGCCGGCGGCTCGGGTGGACTCTACAGCAATCGCCTCCCGTGGGAGGCGGGCGTTGCCGTGGCGTTCGACCTCCCGGAGGAGGAAGCGCTCAAGTCGGTGACGATCAACGCCGCCGAGTTCCTCGGCGTGGCCGACAAGGTCGGCTCGCTGGAGGTGGGGAAGGAGGCAACGCTGTTGATCACGACCGGGACGCCGCTGGACATGACGAGCAACATCATCCAGTCGTACATCCAGGGGCGCGAGATCAACATGATGGACATCCACAAGCTCTTCTTCCAGAAGTACATGGAGAAGATCAAGCAGCAATCGCCTAAAAAGGTGGTGCCGTGAGCATCTGACGCGCGAGCACGTCATGCATCCGCGTGCATCGCCTCGCGCGCTTGCACCGCAAGGATCCGCCTCGTCGGGATCAGGCACGAAGTGATCCCGACGAGGGCCACGATCCCGGTCGCCATCCCCAGCGCGACCACCAGGGCCTGCACCACGGAACCGCCAGCACTCGGCGTCGCCGTCACCTCGAAGACGAAGCGCGCGGCGAAGGGGAGTCCGATCGCGGCGCCAACGGCGACCTGCACGAGCGACCGCCGCAGGATCGTCAGGAGCAACCGGCCGCGTGAGGCGCCCAGCGCCGAGCGGATGCCGATCTCGCGCGTACGCTCCGAGACGGAGAGCGAGAGCATGGCAAAGAGCCCGGACGTCGCCAGGGCGAGCAGTACGCCGACCAGCACCATGAGTCCGGCGACGAGCCCCATCACGAGGTACCAGTCGCCCTGCCGGGCCTCGCTCAGCACCGTCGCGCGCCCCATCACCAGTTCGGGATCGGCGGCGAGCATGAGGGCGCGCACGCGGTCGACCAGGGTGGCCGGCGGCATCTCGGTGTGCACCGCCAGCCGCATGGGATTGAGGGTGCCGGGCGCGGCCGGGAGGTAGATCGCCTCGCCGCGATCGGCGTTCAGCACATTGACGCCAAGCGGGCCCACGACGCCGACGATCTCGTGCCACGCCCCCTTGCTGCTGTCGGCGCGGATGGGGAGGCGGACGCGCTGCCCGATGGGGTCGCGCCCGTCGAGGGCACGCGCCACGAAGGCGGTGTTGACGATGGCGACGTGCGCGCCGCTGTCGACGTCGGTTCGCGTGAAGTCGCGCCCGCTGACGATCGGGGTGCCGAGCGCTCGCATGAAGTCGACGTCCACACGCGCCACACGCGTCCAGCGCAGCGGCGCATCGGCGGCATGATCGACCACGTCCACTTCATACGCTCGCGCCGGGTGCTCCATGCGTGGGAGGACGTCGCCGACGGCGACGCGCGTCACCCCGGGCTCGCGCTCGAGCGCGGCGACGAGGGCGCGTTGCGCCGCGGCGAGCTGGGCGCGGCGACGATCGGTGAGGCCGTCGCCCCCCGGTGCGCCGGCGGCCATCGAGGCATCGGCCGGCAGGTGCAACTCGACCCCGAGATACTCCGCCGCCCGGATCCCGGTGGCGCGTTCGGCCACCTCCAGGTCGGTCGCGTGGCGCGCGACGGCGAAGGCCATCCCGACCGCCGCGACGGAAACGGCGATGTCGGCCACGACCAGGCCAGCGGTCAGGCGCCCGAATCGCACGCGCGCGCCAAGGCCCATGTTCTGCGCGATCGAGCGCGCGGAGATGGCGACGGCGGGGATGACGCCGGCCACCGTCGCACTCACGACGGCCAGGGCGAGCGCGCTGAGTGCGGTGCGCCACGTGAGCTCGAGCGTGAGCCAGTACGGCAGCGTGGTCTCGCCGGCCAGCGCGGCGAGGTTCACGTGATCGAGCGCCCAGTCAAAGACGGCGACGCCCACGCCAGCGGCGACTACCGCCAGCAGCAACGTCTCGACGAAGACCTGCGACACGATGCGCGCGCGACTGGCGCCGAGTGAAATGCGGATGGCAAGCTCGCGCAACCGGGTCGCGGTGCGCGCAAAGACGAGCATGGCGACATTGCCGCACGCCACCAGGAGCAACCCGAACATCAGGAGCTGCACCAGGCGAAACTCGGGAAGGCTCGCCAGTCCGCCGGCGGGGAGGTTGAGGAAGAGAAGGCCGATGGGGACGACCTCCGCTCGCAGCCGCGAGCGCTCGCGCGCCTCGCTGGCGCTGGCGGCGCTTGTACTCGACATCACCTGCGACGACAGCTCGGCCTGCGCCTGCTGCGCCGACACACCCTCCGCCAGTCGGCCAATGACCTGCACACGCGCGCGCTCCGCCGTGCCGCCGGCAGATGCAAGACGGAGGGGGAGCCACAGCGACTCGTTGTTGGGGAAGGCGAAGCCGTTGGGCATGACGCCCACCACGGTGTGCAGCGTGCGCCCGATGCGAATGGTGCGGCCCAGCACGCCGGGATCCTGACCGAAACGGGCGCTCCACAAGGCGTGTCCGATGACGACGACCTCCGGTGCGCCGGGTGCAACGTCACCATCCTCGATCACTCGGCCGATGAACGGTCGCGCCCCCAACAACTGGAAAACGCCGGCGGTGAGTTGCGCACCATTGGCAGGCGCAGCTACCCCCGTTGCCGCTGCCACGTTGTAGCGCGACGTCTGAAAGGCGCCGAGCGCGGAGAAGGAGCGCAACTGCTGCGCCCAGTGGGTGAAGTCCGCGTCCCAGGTGGGGGCGACGCCGGAGGAGAGGGGATCCCAGTGACGAATGGCGCGCACGCGGTTGTCCGCGTCGCCAGGGAGCGGCGCCTCGAGCGAGCGCGCCAGGTGCGAGGGGGCGAGCCCCATGGGGATGCCGATGGCGAGCGCGAAAACGGCGGCGATGTTGAGCATGGGGTACTTGCGCAGCATGCGAAGCCCGAGCTTCACGTCGAGCCAGGAGAGGCGCAGTTGCGTGATCGATGCCAACCCGATCGCGTCGTGCGCCTGCGCACGATGCGTCCCCTCGTGACCGAACTCGCGCCGTGCGCGCAGCCGCGCCTCGTCGGCGGAAAGCCCCTCACGCACCAGTGCATCGGTGCGCTCGTCCAGGTGATGCTGGAACTCCTCGCGCATCTCCGCGTCGAGCTGGTCGCCGTGCATCACCGTGCGATACATCGCGTGCGCGCGGGCCTTCAACGCCGTGGCCGTGGCCCATTCGGGAAGCTGTGGCATCTCAGATCTCCTGCGGCGTGGCGAGGAGCGAGCGAGCGATGGCGTCGGCGAGCCGCTGCCAACTCCCCTGTTCCTGCACGAAGCGACGTCGCCCGAGCGGCGTGAGCTTGTAGAAGCGTGCACGCCGGTTGTTGTCCGATGTCCCCCAGCGACCGGCGATCAACCCTTGTTGCTCCAGCCGGTAGAGCGCGGGATAGAGCGCCCCCTGCTGCACGACGATCGCCTCGCCGGAGATCTGCTGGATGCGCAGCAGCACGCCGTAGCCGTGGACGTCTCCGAGTGAGATGGCCTTGAGGATGACCAGCTCGAGGTTGCCGGGGAGCAGTTCTGCTGGCGGCGCCATTGCTTCTCCTATGTGGGTTAGGAGAAAGGTGTACGCGCTCTCCTATGCCGGCAAGGAGAGCGCTCGGCGGGAGTGGAGTCTCCCCCGGGCGTCGCCGTCAGCGGTCCGCGCCGATGGTGGTGGGACGACGCGTGCGATGGAGGCACTGGCGCACGCCGGATGGCGGCTTTATTGCGCAAAGTACTTTTACCCGTCATTCGTCGCGCATGAAGGCCGTCGTCGCCACCACACAACGCCCGCTCCGCTTCTCCTGGCTCGACTTCAAGGTCGGGCTCCGCATCCTGGTGCGGTTCCCCGGACTCACCGTCGTGGGGACGGTTGCCATGGCGGTCGCCATCGCCCTCGGCTCCATCTACTTCGAGGCCGTCAACAAGTGGCAGAACCCGACCTTGCCGATTGCTGGGGGCGATCGCGTCATCTCGATCACCAACTGGGATGCGCACACCTCGTCGCCCGAGCGACGGATGCTGCATGATGTTGGTCTGTGGCGCGGACAGTTGCGCACGCTCGACGTGGTGGGAGCGGCGGTCGAGTTCCAGCGCAACCTGGCCACCGAGGATGGGCATGTCGAGATCGTCAACGGCGCCGAGTTGACGGCCAATGCCTTCGCGTTGATGGGGACGGCGCCGTTCATGGGGCGCACGATCTCCGAACGCGACGAGGAGCCGGGCGCGCCGCCGGTGGTGGTCATCGGCCACGCACTCTGGACGTCGCGCTTCGAGGGCGATCCGGGCGTGGTCGGGAAGTCGGTCAAGCTCGGAACCGCAAGTGCGACGATCGTCGGCGTGATGCCGCAGGGGTTCGCCTTTCCCGCCACGCAGCGCCTCTGGCTTCCGCTGCGCCGCGACGCCTTCACGATCGCGCCGCGAACCGGGCCCATGGTGACGGTGTTCGGCCGCTTGGCACCCGGCGCCACGCTGCAGGACGCGCGCAATGAGCTGGAAGTGCACGGCGCGCGGCTCGCCGCCGAGAGCCGCGCAACGCACGAGCACCTGCGTCCGGTCGTCGCCAACTACGGAAAGCCGCTCGGCGCCGGGCAGATGCTCCTCATCCGGAAGATCGTCTACGCGGTGAACGTGGTCTTCCTGCTGTTGCTGGCGATCATCTGCACCAACGTGGCGACGCTCGTCTTTGCCCGTACGGCCACGCGCGGCTGGGAGATCACGGTTCGCTCGGCGCTGGGGGCGAGCCGGGGACGGATCATCGCGCAGTTGTTCGTCGAAGCGCTGGTGCTGGCGAGCCTGGCGGCGATCGTGGGACTCGGACTGGCACGGCTCGCACTGCGATTCGCGGTGGCGCAGTTCGCGGCCAGCGGCGCGCTTCCGTTCTGGATCGACGACACGCTGTCGTGGCGGACAGTGCTCTACACCGGCCTGCTGACGCTCTTTGGGGCGGCGATCGTCGGCGTGTTGCCGGCGCTGCGCGTGACGCGGATCAATGTGCAGGACGCGCTGCGCAACGAGGCGGCAGCGCGCGCGGGTCTCAGATTCGGCGGCTTCTGGACGGGGGTGATCGTGGTGCAGGTCGCGATCACGGTGGCCTTCCTCCCCCTTGCAGCCGGCGGCGCCTTCGAGTCCAATCGCTTCCACCAGCGTGCGCAGGGGATCGAGGCCGGGCACTACCTCACCGCCGGCGTTGGCATCGATCGCGAAAACTACGTGCTCGACTCGGCGGCCTACGCGCAGCGCACGCGGCGCGCCTTCGACGAGCTGGAACGTCGCCTGCGCGCGGAGCCGGGGATCGAGCAGGTCTCGTTCTCCGACCGCCTCCCGGTCGAGGACCAGTTCAAGTACTCCATCGAGGTCGACAGCACGCTCGGCGTCTCGCCGACGACCGGGATCCGGCGGAGCACGTTGGTGCAGGTGTCGGGCGGCTTCTTTCGCGCGTTTGGCTCGGCGGTTGTTGCGGGGCGCGACTTCGTCCCGCTCGACTTCGAGACCGGGCACGTGATCATGGTGAACCAGTCGTTCGCCCACTACGTGTTAGGCGACCGGAATCCGGTTGGCCAGCGCGTGCGGATCGTGAGCGGGGAGATCGATGCGCTCGCCGGCGAGCAATGGTACGAGATCGTGGGGGTGGTCAGGGACTTCGGCTGGCAGCTTCCCGAGCCGCAGGAGCAGTCGGCGATGTACCTGCCGTCGCTCCCCGGAACGGGGCACGCGGGGCAGCTCGCCGTGCGGGTACGGGATCCGGATGCCTTTGCCACGCGATTGCGCACGCTCGTCGCCGAGGCCGACCCGACCATCCAGCTCATCGACGTGAAACCGCTTGGCCTGGCGGGCGGAGGCGAGGCACGGATGAACTGGGCATTGACGTCGGTGGCCTGGCTGGTGGGTTTCATCGTGCTGATGCTTTCGGCGACCGGCATACATTCGCTGATGTCGTTCACCGTCGCGCGGCGCACGCGCGAGATCGGGATTCGCGCCGCGCTGGGGGCGAGTGCGGGGCGCATCGTGGCGGGGATCTTCTCGCGGGCGCTGCTGCAGGTGACCCTGGGGGTGGTGGTGGGAAGCGTCGTTGCTTCGTTAGGCGGGCTGGGCTCGATGCGCGAGGTGCTGATCCTGGCCGGCGCGGACGCGATCATGCTGCTCGTCGGACTCACGGCATGCGCGGTGCCGTTGCGCCGCGCGCTCAGGATCGACCCAACGGAGGCGTTGCGCGCGGAGGGGTGAGCTGGTGCGCGCAACGCCGGCAGCAACGCGCTTGCGTCGCCGGACGATCCGGTCCATCGTCCACGGCCATGTTCAGAGCCACGCCATGACCCCCGAGCAACTCCTGAAGGAACTGCGCGACCAGACGTACGTCATGTTGCGCCCGTCTCCCATCGAGGGGATCGGCGTCTTCGCGCTGCGCGACATTCCCAAGGGGTGCCGCGACATGTTCTCCCCGCCGCCTGCAACTGACGACTACGTGGTGATCCCGCGCGCCACGATCGACGAACTCCCCGTGCACGCCCGGCGACTGGTCGAGACCTATTGCCTGTTCGACGCCGATTCGTACTACCTTCCCGGCGGGGGATTCAAGAAGCTCGACCTGGTGCACTTCCTGAATCACTCCGACGCACCGAACGTTGCCTCGGTGGACGAGGGGAAGTGGTTCGAGGCGCTGCGCGACATTGCGGAGGGGGAGGAGCTGCTGGTGGACTATGGGGAGTTGGTGGAGGATGAGGCGCCGACCGCGTGACGCACCGCGCTACTTCTTGCTCACCAGCGTCTTCTTGATCCACCCCTCCGCGCTGGCCCCCTGCACCTTGAGGAAGCCGTCCTTCTCCTCGCCCAGGTAGACGAGTTCGTCGACCTTCTTCACCGTGCCGGCGACCTTGGCTGCGTCCTGCGGCGCCGAGAAGACCTTGACGTTGTCGATCTTGGGGAAGAGGACGTCGCCCTCGTTGTAGACGGAGCCGGCCTTCGGCGCCTCGCCGCTCGACAGTTTGGACGGATCGAACTTCTCGGCGCGCGCCATCATCGTCGCATCGTCCTTGAGCTGCTTGATGACGTTGTTGTAGTTGTCCATGTACGACGCGGCGATGACCTTGCCTTCGGCGGTGCTGGTGTAGGCGCCGGCCCCGCCGACCACGCCGCCGGCCCAGCCGAACATGCCGAGGGAGAAGTCGGTCTTCCTGGCCTTGCCCTCGGCAGCTGCAACCTGGACCGTGGTGCGCGCGTCGGCGATGAGGATGGTCGTCGAGGCTTCCTTGAACTTGACGCCGCCGCCTAACGCGCCAATGCCACCCAGGCGGCGGCCGATCCCCGCGATGGCGCCGCCGGCGCCCCCGGCGTTGTTATCGACCACCTGGATGGCCGGGTTCATGACGAAGTCGGCGAGGATCATCTGCCCTTTCCCCATGTTGGAACCGGCCTGCGCCTCGCCGTCGCCCGCGAGCTCGCGCTCGCCCTTCATCACCGCCATCCCGGCGCCGCGCTCCAGCACCACGAAGCACTTGGACTGCTGCACCATCATGCGTAGCAGCGCGGTGGGGGAGCCTAGCGAGTAGCGCGCGAAGTACTGCATGTACTCGGCCTTGGGCTCGGCCAGGGCGATGGTCCCGATGGGGCGATCGCACTTCTCGAGCTGGTCCTTCGACTTGTCCTGCGCCTGCGCGAACGAAGGGGAGAGCGACGTGGCGAGGGCGAGCAGCGCAGGGGCAAACGGGAGGCGTGAGGGGCGGCGGGGGAGGGTCATGGGGAGGCTCCGGGTAGGGTGGACCAGCGCCCTGAGCACCGATCCACTCCCCGTTGCGCGAAAGCTCTCGTCCGGCTGTCATCGTCGGCGCGCCGACCGGTCGACCGCACCGCCGCAGCTGCGGATTCTCCCCTCGCGGCGCGCCTTTAGGGTGCCGCGCCGCTTAGGAACTCGCCGCGGCGCCGCCGCACACGCTCACTTCACATTCGCCCGGAAGAACGCCACCGTCCGCTCCCACGCCAGCTTGGCCGCCGCCGCGTCATAGCGCGGCGTGGTGTCGTTGTTGAAGCCGTGCTGCGTCCCCGGATACAGGTAGCGCTCGTACTTCACGTTGGCCGCCTGCAGCGCCTTCTCGAAATCAGGCCAGCTGGCGTTGATGCGCGGGTCGTTCTCCGCCGACTGCACCAACAACGGACAGCGAATCTTCGGGACGTCTTCCAGGTTGGGCGCCGAGCCGTAGAACGCGACGCCGCCGGACAGGTCGGTGCCGAGCCGTGTGGCGAGGTAGTTCACCATCCCGCCGCCGTAGCAGAAGCCGACGGCGCCGACCTTCCCGGTGCACTCGGCGCGCCCCTTGAGGAAGGAGGCGGCGGCAACGAAGTCCTCGCGTGTCTTGGCTTGCTCCAGCTTGGGGAACAGCTCGCGCGCCTTGTCCTCGTCCCCCGGATAGCCTCCCAGCGGGAAGAGGGCGTCAGGTGCAAAGGCGACGAAGCCGTCGAGCGCCAGGCGCCGCGCGATGTCTTCGATGTGCGGGTTGAGGCCGCGGTTCTCGTGGACCACGACAATCGCCGGCAGTTTGCCGGTCGCGTTGGCGGGCCGACACACGTACGCCTTGATCGTGCCGTTACCCTTGGGCGAGGCGACCTCGACCACTTCGGTCTTCAGCCGCTGGTCATCCTTGGGCACCTGCTGTGCTTCGGCGAACTTCGGGCTGAGCGAGTCGAGCAACATGCCGGCGGTGATGCCGCCCACGGCAAACTTGGTCGCGCGGTCGAGAAAGCCGCGGCGATCGATGGCGCCGTGCACGTACTGGTCGAAGATGAGCAGTAGTTCCTGGTCGAAGTCCTGCGCCGTCTTGCGTTCCATTTAGATGAACTCCCCTGGTCAACTGGCCAAAGCAAAAATCAACCTGACACTGCGGCCACCCTTCGACGGGGGCCTGGCCGCCGGTCTGGACCAAACCGCGCATCGGTGGTCAGCGCGCCAAAGTCGAGGGCATCAGCGCATTCAGACCTCAGGTTACTTCAGGTTGATGATGGCTAGAACCCGCCGCCGGGCGGCCGTGGTACGGCCGTGCGCGCACCGGAATCGCTGCTTGAACCGCTCGAGCCGCCAGATGAGCTACCAGTTGAGCCGCCGGAGTAGCCCTGCGACGAGACGCCGCTGGTGCCGCCGGAACTGGCGCCCGACCTGCCGGCGCTCGAGCTGTAGTCGTTGCTGCCGGTACGAATCGGTTCGCTCTCGCGCGGACGCACCTGCGTGTAGCCGCGACCGTTGACCACCCGGCCTTCGACCTGGGCCGTGCCAGCCTCCGGAGCCGGATTCACGCTGACCCAACCGCTCGGGTAGTAATTACCGTAGTAGTTGCCGTAACCGTAATTGCCGTAAAGCGGGTTGTAGTACGGCGAATACATCGACCCGCACGCCGAGTAGTAGCTGCGGTAGCCGTAACCGCTGTAGCCATAGCAGTCGGCAAAGGCGCTGCCCATCAGGAACGGCGACAGGAACGGGTCGTAGAAGCTGCCGGCCATTGAGATGCCGACCGGCGCGGACGAGCCGTAGTTGCTGCGGCGTTCGACCACGAAGCGCTGCGGAAAGGCGAGACCGATCATCAAATCGATCACCGTTTCGGAAACGCCGGCATCGGCCAACGCGACCAGCGACTTCTTATTGAGGTCGAACCGGCCCTTGGCCTCGGCAATCGCGGCCTGCACGGCCTCGGCCGGCATCTTGGCGCTGGCTTCGATCACATCGGCGACATTCCACAACATGTCGTCGGCCGTGGGTGTGCGCGCCATGCCGCCGACGACCACCTGCATGACCGGCGAGCCATCGGCCAGAGTCTGGTTGAAAGCGCGGCGATAGCGCTGGACGCGCACGGCCCGGTCGCCGCCGCCCTCGACCAACTGCACGTTGATCCACGACGGTCCCGGGTTCAGGAACGCGATGCTCGACACCGTGCGCGCCGGCTCAGTGCCGCACGTCACTTCGGTTCGCCGGAACAGGCGCTGGCCATCGCGCGACCATTCCGCCCGCTCAGTGCCCGCGCATTCCTGGTCGCTGATCGGCCGCGTGATCCCGTCTGCCTGCAGCCGTTCGGCGCCGCCATCGACCGTACTGATCACGGTTTGCAGGCGCACCCCAGGCGTGTCGGGCGTGATGCAGAGTCGCGCGCCGGTGCCGGCCGGGTCGTCTTCAAGCCGCCAGCAGCCCAGCCAATTGGCAAAGCGAGCATCGACCTGTGCCGTCGGCGCCGGGGCCGGGGCGGCCGGCGCCTGCGCATATGCCACGCCGGTGGCCATTGAGAACGCGAGAACCAATGTCGTTGTCATGGTCGGTCTCCGTGTGAGGCAGTCTGCGTCATCTGCGGGCTAAAACCGGATGTGGAGTCCGGCGCCCAACCGGAATCCGCCGAGGTCGATGGCTTCAAAATCGATAAAGTCAGTGCCGAGCGTGGCCTTGGACCAGGTATAGCGCCCTTCCAGGGACATGAACATCCGCCGGTAGACCTGGATGTCGGTGCCGCCGAACACATGCGCGGACGGCGCCCAGCCGTCAGACTGGAACGATTCGGTGAACACCCGACTGTCGCTGAAGTCGACAAAATCGCCCACCTGCTTGAACAGGTAGTTGGTCAGTCCGCCGCCGGCGCCGAGGTAGGGCACGAAGGTCGAGGGAATCCAGGCGAATCGGCTGATCGACCGCCCCCGCGGAATCAGCGCAAGTCTCGCCGCGCCAAACATGCCCGACCGGCGCAGCGAAGTCTCCTGCTGAATCGGCAAGTTGCGGTTGTCAACAAACGCCCGATACTCGGACGGCGTCGACGACTTGGCGACGTCGAAGCCGGCGACGACATCGAGGCGCGGGGTGAGGTTGAATGCGACTTCGACGCCAAAGCCCGGTGCGTTGAACGACGACTTCTCCAGTGTCAACTGGTCAGTGACGAAGTCGTAAAGGTCGGACCCGGCACTGGCGAACACCCAGTCGCCGCGTACGCCGACACTCACCCGGGGCCGGCCGAGCAGGAAGTCGGGACTGGACGGAGCCTGGAAACTACCGGACGGAGGTGACGAAACTTGCGCCGCGGCTGGAGCGGGCAACCAGATCAGCGATAGGGTGGCCCCCGCACTCACCAAGAAACCGCGGATGCGCCGGCCGTTGTGAGCCATAGCTACTACCTCGCGAAGCGGGCACCTGCTGGCGAAGAGCCTGCTCTCATCAAGGGTAGCAGAAAAGGGGCAGCCGGCGCAGGCCGCCGGCGACCGTCCCGTCATACAGTTAGGCATGCGACCGACAGCGCTGATTGTGTTCGCCCTCACGGTGATTGGCCAGTCCGTGGTGCCGGCCGCCTCGGCGGTCCGGCAGCCGGCGTCCATTTTCCGGTTTCAGTCGGACGGCTTCTGGCTGAATCTCCACCACTTCCTCTACGTGCTCGGCCGGGCCGAGGCGGGATTTCCCGATCGCCAGCGCCGGGCGGTGATCGATGCCCCCACCGATCAGGCCCGCGTCCTGCCGAGCCTGTCTGAAGATGACCGCCGCGTGTGGACGGCCACGGTCACCGCCTATAGCAAGGGGCTCAGCCTGAAAGACACGGCCCTCGACCAGGAACTGATGGCTGTGACGACCGCGATGCAACGGCGGGATGATGCCGAACCCGCGACGGCCCGGATCGATCCGGGCCTCGCCGCGCTGCTGGAACAGGCAGCACCGGTGTATCGCAAGGCGTGGTGGCCGGCGCACCAGCAGGCGAACCGGAGCGAGGTGCGCGAGTTGGAAGGTCTCGTCGCCCAGCATGGTCCGGCGATCGTCAGCTACATCACGCGCGTCTACCAGGAACGGTGGCCGGCAGATGGCTTCCCGGTCCATGTGACCGCCTACACCAACTGGACCGGTGCGTATTCCACCGGCGACCGGCTCCTCGTGGTGTCCAGTGTCGACCCCGGTACGAAAGGCCTGTTGGGATTGGAGATTGTGTTTCACGAGGCGATGCATCAATGGGATGACGCGATGCTGAGACGGGTGCGAAGGTTGGCGACCAACAATGCCACCGCGCCGGTATCCGACCTGCTCACCCACGCGCTTATTTTCTACACCGCCGGCGAAGCGGTGCGCGCCCTCGCGCCCGGCCACGTGCCGTACGCGGAGTGGTACGGCTTCTGGCAACAGCGGGAGCTTGGCGCGTTCAAGACCGCCCTCGATACGTCGTGGAAACCGTACCTCCAGGGCCAGGGTACGCTGGACCAGGCGCTTACGGCGCTGCTGAAGGTGCCGACAGGCTAAGCGCGAGACTCGCGCCAATCACCAGGACGCCAGCCAGCGTCAACAGGCCGCCTTCGAAGCGGCCAGTCGCGTCGCGGACCCAGCCGATCAGGAATGGACCCGCGAAGCCGCCGATGTTGCCGATCGAGTTGACAATGGCCAACCCGCCGGCGGCGGCGGTCCCGCGGAGGAATGCGGTGGGCATGGCCCAGAAGGGTCCCAAGGCGCCCCAGATTCCGAACGCCGCGATTGACAGCATCAGCAACGACACCGCGGCGGTTTGCGGCGCAACCACGGTCAGTACGAACCCAGCGGCGCCGATCAGGCAGGGTACCGCCACATGCCAGCGACGCTCGGCTTTGGCGTCGGATCGCGATCCGACCACCACCAACCCGATGGTCGCCGCGACGTAGGGGATGGCCGTCAGCAGAATCACCGTCGCCGAGCTGAGGCCGCCGGTCGCCTGCACGATCTGCGGCAGCCAGAAGCTCACCCCGTAGAACGCCATCACGATGCAGAAGTAGAGCGCGGCCAG
>JADZAN010000042.1 GCA_020852815.1 Gemmatimonadaceae bacterium
CTTCGTGTGAGACCGAACTCTCGTGAGTGGGAGCCACCAGCCGGGCGCAGCGCTGCGACAAATGGGTCCCAGCTTTCGCTGGGAAAGGGGGGCGTTCCCTCGTCTCTTCGCTTCTTCGCGGCTTCGTTTCTTCGCGGCTTCGTTTCTTCGCGACTTCGTTTCTTCGTGGTTCGTTTCTTCGTGGCTTCGTTTCTTCGCGGCTTTGCTTCTTCGCGGCTTCGTTTCTTCGTGGCTTCGTGGCTTCGCGGCTTCGCGGCTTCGCGGCTTCGTGGCTTCGTGTGAGACCGAACTCTCGCGAGTGGGAACCACCTGCCGGGCGCAGCGCCGCGACTAATGGGTCCCAGCTTTCGCTGGGAAGGGGGGCTGCTCTCGACTTCGCCCTGACCGGCCGATACTCCCAAGGAAGCCTTCCCCCGACTCTCATGATGCGCCGATCGCTCGCTCTCATCCTGCTTCTGGCGGCCGCCTGTCACCGTTCCCCGCGCTCGACCGACCTGTCACCGGCGGCGAGCCGGGAGACGATCAAGGGGCTCCCAGGCTGGTATCTCAAGCCGCCAACCGACAAGAACTTCCTCTTCGCCCCGGCCACCGCGGTCTCGCGCGACGTGCAGGTGGCGATCAACAAGGCCGAAGCCGAAGGGCGCAACGGACTCGCGCAGCAGCTCGAGGTGAAGTACGGGTCGCTCTCCAAGCGCTTCGTGGAGGAAGTCGGGCGCGAGGGGTCGCAGCTCCTCGACCAGTACACGCAAGCCTACAAGGCCGTGGTCTCCCAGTCGCTGTACGGGACGCGCGCCAGGCAGCAGACGCTCCGCACCGAGGGTGACGTGTATCGCGCCACGGTCCTCATGGAACTCCCGGTCGGCGAGGCCAGCAAGAAGCTCCTCGAGCAGATTCGCGCACAGGAGCAGCTCTACACGCGCTTCCGCGGCACCGAGGTCTTCAAGGAACTCGACGCCGAGGTGCAACGCTACGAGGCCTGGAAGCGGGAGAACGGGATTCCGCGTTAGGCGACGCGCGGTAAGGGACGCGCGCTACGGGGGCCGCGCGAAGAAGGAACCGCGCGAGGGACGCGCGTCAGGAGCGTGCGTCAGGAGCGTGCGTCAGGAGCGTGCGTCAGGGGCACGCGTCAGGCGCGCCCCAGGCTTCGCGCGCCGCCGGAGAACGGTCAGCAACGCCCGCCGTGAAACTCCGTGCTCCCTGTGGTGAAGATCGTCTCACACCTCCACCCCTGCGCCGCCGGAGAACGGTCCGCAACGCCCCCCGTGAAACTCCGCGCTCCCTGTGGAAGAACGCATCTCACACCCACACGCACCTCCACAGGCGTGACGCGCTCGCGGTCGAGCGCTACGCGTCCTCCCCCGCGCCCCCCTCGAATGCCACGCGGAACGTGCTCCCCGCGCCGGGACGCGAGACGACGGAGAGGTGATACCCCATCAGGTCGCAGAGCTGCTTGCTGATCGCCAGCCCCAGCCCGGTCCCGCCAAAGCGCCGGTTGGTTCCGCTCTCCCCCTGCTCGAACGGCTCGAAGATGGCCCGCAGCCGGTCGGCGGCGATCCCCACCCCCGAATCCTGGACCTCGATCGCCACGGGCACGCCGGCGTTCGACAGCTGCAAACGGACGACCACCTCGCCCGACGGCGTGAACTTGATCGCATTCCCCACGAGGTTGATCAGGACCTGGCGCAGCTTGTCGTGATCGCACTCCAGCCACGCCGCCTCCGCGGGAATCTCGACGCGCAGCACGATGGGACGCCCGGCGGCCTCGCCTTCCAGCTGCTGCACGGTCTCGCGCACCAGCTGCGCCACATCGCCGCGCGACAACACCACCTCGGTCTTGCCGGCCTCGATACGCGCGATGTCAAGCAGGTTGTTGATGAGCCCGAGCAGGTGTACGCCGTTGGCGTAGATGCGGTCCAGGTAGGTCGGCACGGTCGAGGGTATTTCCGACGGCACTTGCCGCTGGAGGAGGCCGGAGAAGCCGATGATCGAGTTGAGCGGCGAGCGCAGCTCGTGCGACATGCGGGCGAGGAACTCGGACTTCGTGCGGCTCGCCAGCTCGGCGGCCTCCTTGGCCTCGCGCAGGATGCGCTCGTTCTCGCGCTGCTGCGTGAGGTCGTGCCACGTCATGAGGTACAGCTCTCCCCCTTTGTGCTCGGCGCGCGCGACGCTGATCTCCAGCGGGACGCTCGTCCCGTCGCGACGGACAAATGTCCACTCGAATTGGTCCTCCTTCACGCGGCGCGCGATGGCGGCGTGCCACTGCTCGCCAGCCGTGGAGGGGACGCCGTCCGGTTGCGTCGGCGGATAGAACGAGCGCAGCCCGACGCCCAGCACCTCCGACTCGTCGCTGATGCGCAGGGTGTCGAGCGTGGCCCGGTTGCACTCGACGACGCCGGTCTGATCGAGCAGGAGCATGGGTTCGCGCGACTGCTCGAACAACAGCCGGAACCTCGCCTCGGCCCCCTTGGCATTGTCGATGTCGACGTGCGTCCCGATCGCGCGCACCGGCGCACCGCTGCAGTCGCGCTCGACCACGGCGCCGGCGTCGAGGATCCACTTCCAGCGCCCGCTCTTGGTCATCAGGCGGTGCGCGCTGCGGTAGAAGGGAGTCGCGCCCTCCAGGTGCGCCGTCAGGTCGCGCGTCACGTCGCCCACGTCGTCGGGGTGGATGCGCGACGCCCATGCCGACACGTGCCCGTGAAACTCGTCAGGCGCAAAGCCCAGCATGCGCGGGAGGCGCTCGCTGAAGTGCACCTTGCCCGACGGCACATGCCAGTCCCACAACCCGATGTCCGAGCCCAGCAGCGCCAGCTGCAATCGCTCGTTGACCACGCGGAGCTGCTCCTCGTGTGCCTTGCGCTCGGTGATGTCGGCCAGCGTGCCGATGAAGCCGGTGACGTTCCCCTGTCCATCGCGCAGCGGCGTCGCTTGCGCCGCCACCCAGCGAATGGCACCGCCAGGCCGGACCAAGCGGCACTCGCGGCGAAGTTCACCGCAGGTGCGCGTCATCTCCGACCAGTCGCGCATCACCCCCGGGCGATCGTCGGGGTGAATGCAGCACTCCCATCCGGCACCGAGCAGCTCGCCCGTGGGGCGCCCGGCAATCTCACTGCACGCCTCGTTCACGAACACGCACGTGCCCGTCGCATCGGTCTCGAAGATTCCCGCCGTGGCGACATTCGTCAGTTGGCGATAGCGGTACTCGCTGGCCGCGAGCGCGAGTTCTGTCTGCTTGCGACGCGAGATGTCGCGGATGTAGAGCGACATGCTGGCGCTCGAGCAGACCAGGCGCATCTCGAACCAGCCGGGGTTGGCAATGCCCTTCCACTCGTATTCATAGGTCCCGGTCGTCCCCATGCGCTCGCGCAGCCACTCGCCCACGTCGGAGTCGGCGAGCGATGGCATGAGTTCCCAGAGCGTGCTCCCCACCGCGTGGTCGGGGAGCGTGCGCGCCAGGCGCCCGGCCGCTGCGTTGGCGAAGACGACGCGCCAATCGCGGTCGAGCGTGACGAACCCTTCGGTGATGCGATGCAGGATCTGGAGCTTGTCACGCCGCTCGCGCTCCACCGCCACGCGCGACACGCGAGCCGCCAGCAGCTCCTCGACCACGCGCGCGGTGTCGATCACCACCTGTTGTTCCTCGTCCTTCCAGGCGTGCGGCTCGCGGTCCACCACGCACAGCGCCCCGATGCGCACGCCGTCCGCGGTCCCCACCGGGACACCGATGTAGGCGCCAATGCCTAACGCCTCGATGGCGAGGTTGCCCGCCACGCGCGGCTCGGAGCTCGCATCGGGAATCACCAGCGGCGCCTGGTCGAGCACGACGTGCTTGCAGAACGATGCGTCGAGCCCAGACTCGCGCGTGGTGGCCAGCGGCTCGGGCAACCCAACCGCCGAGAGGAAGAACTGGCGGTCGCCATCGACGATGCTGAGGTAGGCGAGCGGGACGCCTAACGCGCGGGCGAGGAGGCTGACCAGCCGTTCGAACTCGTCAGGCGGCGCCACGTCGAGCAGTCGCGCCTCGTGCAGAAGCGTGAGCCGAGCCGGGTCGAGGAGGATCGAACGTTCCTCTTCCGTTGGGATCCAGTCCGGCCCATCGGGGCGCGCCACGTCGCGGGCGGTCGTCGAGGTCGAGGGAGAAGTCGCGAGCGCATGCCTGCCGGCATCGCTCCCCGAAACGCGCGGCACGGTGCGAAGGATCCCCATACCGGGTAGTGTCGGACTCACGCGCGTTTGGCTTGACGAAGCCGCACGGGTTGGCGAGTGTCTCGCACAACGATTCGACACACGTCGTAAACCTTTGCGCGATTGGCAAAGACTAACTCGATACGACGACCTTGGTGCGGCTCGTCATGAACGCGCGTCGCGCACCCCCTGAATGCCATAGCACGGCTCTTGAACGCTACTGCACCCTTCGCCCACGCACCGGAGCACGATTCCATGTACGACTTGCACCGCTCGTTTGCGCGCCTACGCCTCCCGGCACTCGTCGCGATTGGAGTGCTCACACCTATCCTCTCCCCTGCGAGCGCGTCCGCACAGGCGCCGCGCACGCTCGGCAAGCCGGAGGTCGAGTTCTCCGAGCCGTTCACATCGCTGACCGGCATTCGCGAACTCAGGGACGGGCGTGTGGTGGCGATCGATGCGCGCGACAAGATCATCCAGGTCGTCGACTTCAAGTCGGGGAGCGGGACCAAGGTGGGGCGCGAGGGGTCGGGGCCGGGCGAGTATGCCTTCCCGTCGCGACTCGTGCCGCTCCCCGGCGACTCGTCAGGCGTGTACGACATGCTCAACAGCCGCCTCCTGGTCGTCCTCCCGGACGGAAAGGCGGGGCCCTTCATCACCATCGAGCGCCCGTCGCAGCCGGGCCCCGGGGGCGGGACCGTGCGCATCGGCGGGTCGGCCCCTCGTTATGCAGACGCGAGGGGGCGCCTGTACTGGACGGGGCAAGCGTTCAGCGAGCCGCGCCCGGGGCAGCCCCCCAAGGTCGCCGACTCACTCCCCATCCTGCGCTACGATCGCGGGACCAGGAAGATCGACACGCTGGCCTGGGTGAGACCGGCCAAGGAGAACGTGCAGACGTCGGGCGGCGGCGGTCGCATGGAGGTGCGGATGGGGGTGGCGAACCCCTTCTCCCCGCGCGACGAATGGGGTGTTGCGCCTGACGGGCGCGTCGTCGTCCTGCGCGCCCCCGAGTATCGCGTCGAGTGGTACGGAGCGGCGGGCAAGGGGGCGACGGCCGTGATCCCCTTCACTCCCATCAAGGTCACCGAGAAGCACAAGCAGGAGTGGCGCGACTCGCGCAAGCAGGCCACGTCGCTCATGGTAACCGTGGAGAATGGGCGCCAGTCCGTGCGCACCGGCCCGCCCCCCGCCAACCTCCCCGATCCCGGGAACTGGCCGGAACTCCTCCCCCCCTTCCTCGAGAACGCCGTCTTCGTGGCGCCTAACGGCGACGTGTGGGTCAACCGCACGCGCCAGGCCGGCGACGATGCCCCCAAGTACGACGTGCTCGATGCGAACGCGAAGGTGGTGAAGCAGGTCGCGCTGCCGACGAAGACGCGCCTCGTCGGGCTCGGGAACGGGACCGCCTACGTGGTGCGCATCGACGCGGACGACCTGCAGTACCTGCAGCGGTACCGCGTGCCGTAGGAGGAGGCGCGTCGTCGCGCGCGGCGCATTGGCGCGCGCGCGGCGCCGCTTCCGTCAGGCGCACGACTTCAGCTCGCCGGCCCTTCCCGCGCCACTTCGTTCACGTCGAGGAACGCGGCGAGGAACGTCTTCTCCTGCGCCGTGAGCTTCCCCACCCCGTCGGCCGCGATCTTGTCGAGGATGCGGCGCACCTCGGGGCGATTCACCTCGTGCACCCCCGACAGGTCGACCGAGCGCCACTTCTCCACCTTCTGCTCGTCCACCTTGGACGGCGCTGTCGCCAGTTTGCGGAACTTCCCGCGGTTGCGGTCGAGCCACTTGAGGTAGAGGTAGGCGCCAACGTAGCCGCCGAGGTGCGCGAAGTGCGCCACGCCGTCACGACTCCCCCCAAAGCCGCCAAACAGGGCGAGCGCCGTCGTCCCGATCACCAGCACCCTGGCCGGGACCGGGAGCACCCCCCAGAGGAAGACGCGCTCGTCAGGCCAGAACCAGGCAAAGGCGAGCATCACGCCAAAGATCCCCCCCGACGCGCCGATGATCGGCGACCCCGAGAAGAGCATCGAGAGGAGCGCGCCGGTGATGCCGCTGGCGAAGTACAGCGTGAGGAACTCGCGCGACCCCATGCGCGCCTCGATGCGCTGCCCAAAGAAGTAGAGCGCCAGCATGTTGAAGGCGATGTGCGACAGGTTCCCGTGGAGGAACATGTACGTCACCAGCGTCCACGGGCGCGTGAGGATCGCGCCGGGGATGAAGGCAAAGGCGTCGTCGAGCGCGGGGACCATCCCCTGGAGGAGATAGACCGCGATGTTGGCGAGGAGGAGGACGAGGACGGCGGGGGTCACGAGGGGGGGACGCGAAGGGCTCGGCGGCGGTTTGCGGTTTCTTCCTGGCGACTGCAAGGTACACCCGCGGCGCATGGTTCGGGGCGCTGGTGCCTTGGGGGCTTCGCGGCGTTGGCGCGCTCGAAGGTGCGACGAACGCTAGCGCGCCGACGTGCCGCTGCGCCCGAGGAGGAAGACCGCCACCACCGGGACATCGTCCACCTCGGCCGTCACCGCGAGCGTGTCGCCGTGAACCGCGAGGTGGTCGATCTCGTGGGGGACGAGCAGTGATCCGCGATAGGCGAGCGTGCGGCGGTCGTAGACGTCCAGCACGCGACGGCGGTGCGGCGACGTTCCCCAAAAGCTCACCAGCAGCGCGTCGCGCCACGCTGCAGTGTCACGCGCCCCTGCCTTGGTTCCATCCGCCAGCGAGTGCACCCGGCGCGTGCGTGTGCCGCGGATGTCCTCGCGCGCCTCGGGGAGCACCTCCACGTGTACCCCCGTCATGGGCGGCGCCTTGTGTGAGATGATGGCGAACTCCCGTTGATACACGGGGAGGTACGCGCACGTCGCGTCGTCGAGTTGCCTAAGTGGCGCCTGCCGCACGAGGAATGGGAGCGTGCGATGGCGCGGCCAGGGGGCTGCGACCGAATCGATGATGCGCGCGCCGTCCCCGGTCGAGACCACGAAGCTGTCGTGTGCTCCATTTCCATGCACCTGCAGCAGGAACCGATCGCTCCCCCACGTGCACCCGCTCGACCACCGTTGCTCCCTCGGCACCCGCTGCGGCACGAGCTTGTCCCCCTCGAGCGCTGTCACCCGGCCGTCGAGCGCCTCGACCATCAGCGCTCGTGACGGCGGGCCGAAGAACGTCACGGCATAGTCGCCGAACTCACCAGGCCCTGGCCCATGTCGACCGACGGCGAAGCGCGCGCGCCCGGTGGCCGCGTCCACGACTTGCACGTGCTTCTCGCCGTGATCGTAGATCGCCAGCCCCTGCGCCGCGAAGACGACGTCGATCGGATAGATGAGCGTGGCAGCGCCGCGTTGCGTGTCGGAGCGCCAGAGGAGGCGCAGAGTGAGACCGGCGTCGCGACGAGGGGCGGTCCACCTGGGAGGTTGGCTCGTGAGTAGGTCAGGGAGCCCGGCGTCCGCGCCCGCGGGTGCAACGGGACGTGAGACGAGCCCGAGACCGAGTGCGACGAGCGGTGTGAGATGGGGCCAAGTCATCCGCATACGCAACGTTCAAGCTTACGCATCCCACCCTCCCGTTGTACGATTGCGCTTCAATTCTGGCGTGCGCCACGCGACCGTCAAGCCTATGGCGAGCGGCCGTAGCCTTCGCGGCTTCGCGGCTACGCGTGAGAAGATCAACGGCGGTCTCACGCGAAGGCGCGAAGGAGCAAAGGGAGACGGCGGTGGCGCGCTCGAGGCGCGCTGGGGATACTTCGGTGCGTTTGGTGCGAAACTCGCGTCGGCGCGCAGGTACGCTTCGCCATTGCGGCCGGCGGGTTCCCATGACGCAGCGCCGGACGCGTTCACGTGCTGCGGCGCGCGGCCGCGAGAAAGCGGCTCACGTTCGCGACCTCCGCCAGACGATCCTCGGGCGACAGGCGACGGATGCGCGCCACGTCATCCAGCACGCGCGAGTCGATCACCACGCAGGGAACCAGTCGCGCCTCCAGCTCGACGCCAGCGACGGCGAGAAGGCGCTCCAACATGTCCCAAGACGGCGAACTCTCACCGAGTTCGATGCTGGCAACCACCGACGTCTCCGTGTCGGCGCGCACCGCGCGACGCGAGCGGGGAGGGCTGTCGCCTGCACCCTCATCGTCGCGCACCCTGCAGCCGGTACATCACCACATGCTCTGCGTCGTCCTCATCCCACTGCACGCCGAGCACCCAGTCCGCCCCCGCATCGAACAGGTCGAAGCTTGCGGGGAGGATGACGTCGCGGGTGCGTTCGCCACTGCGCTCAAACAAGCGCCAGCGACTCGCGACGCGCGCGGGTGATCCGCCCCAGCGCGGGAAGAAGTCCTCCGGCTCGGCGATGCGCACCCAGAGTCGGTCGTCGCGGGCGATGAGGAGCCTGGAGAACTCGGGAAGCGTGCGGGCAAACTCCATGGACCGCGCCAACGCTTCGCGCGCGGTGCGCGGTGCACCCTGCAGCCGTTGCGACCCGTCGGGCGCAATCCCGCCGAGTGCGCGGCGCAGTCCCGAGCGCATGGCCTCGGTCACCGGTCGCTCGGCGTTCGGCATGGTGATGCGTCGGGTGAGGCGCCCCGCGGCGTCGCGGCAGGTGATATCGAACGTTCGCGAGAAGCCGGCGCAGAGTTCGCGCGCCGCCGTGGCGAGCACGACGTCGCCCGAGAAAGCGCGTGGCGCCGGGCGAGCGCCAGCGCGCAGCTCGAATCCCTCCCAGCGCGGATAGCGTGCGAGTACGCGCTCCTCGCCGCCAGATGCAGCCTTGACCACGAGGAGCGTCGAGTCCGCTTGCAGCTCGCCGAGCGTGCGGATGGTCATGCGCCAGCGAAGGCCGGCGACGGCCCCGCCTCGCATCACGCCGCGCGGCCACCCGAATGTCATCCCCGGCGGGTTCTCGCCAAGCTCGATACGCCTAACGTATCGCCCGCCCGAATCGAAGACCACGAGCGGCCCGCGCTGGTCGAAGGCGTAGATCGAGTCATCGACCGCTACCGCGGCATCGAAGCCCTCCACCTCGCCCGGCCCCGATCCGCGTCCCGCCGCCGTGCGGATGTGCCCACCCGCTGCGGTGAAGTACCGCAGTTCGGACGATCCCGCGTCGGCCACAACGATCACGCCGCCAGCGAGTCGCATGACGCCGCGCACGCGCGCCAACTGCGCCGGCCCCACCGCGTTGGCGCCACCGATGTCGAGGAGTGCGCGCGCCTCGACGTGGATTGGGGCGGCGAGCTGCGCAGCGCCCGCATTGGGCGCACATGACAGGAGGGCGACGATCATCGCGATACGTCGCTCCTTTCCGCCAAGCAGCCGTCGACACCATGCAGGCGTAAGCATTCCCTCTCCCCGGTCGGCCGATAGGTACCACGCCAAGACCCCGCGCGTCGCTCCGCCCCCCCCAACGTGGGGTTGCAAGTGGCGGCCGTCAACCGTAATCATGTCCTGGCAGGCGCGTCGACAGTACCTTCGCTTCTTCGCGGCTTCGCGGCTTCGCGGCTTCGTGTGACAAGATCAACGGCGGTCTCACGCGAAGACGCGAAGGAGCGAAGGGTGACGGCTTGCGCGCGACCAACAACGCGGGAGGGGAGGATGGCGATCAGGCCGCTGATTGGAGTGACATTGCTTCTGGCGAGCGTGGGAGGCGCAACGGGGGCGCGAGAGGGGGCGGCGCAGTCACGGCGGGTGCAGCGCGTGGCGCTCACACCGGTGTGGAGCGTCGGTGGCGACGTGAACGACACGACGCTGCTCATCCCGCTCGATGTGCGCGCCACACTCGAGCACTTCGTGGTGTATGACGGCGCGGCGCAGCGGATGCTGGCGCTGTCGCCAAGGACCGGGCGCATCGCCTGGCGTTTCGGGCGTCCGGGGCGCGGCCCGGGAGAGTTTGGCGGCGTCGCCAAGGTCACCGCGCGCAAGGCTGGTGGCACCTTCGTGGTCGACTGGGCGCTGTCGCGCCTCACCGAAGTCACGGAAGACGGCAAGCAGGGGCCGCGCGTCGACTACCGGCTGGGAGTCAATCCGCGTGGCGTGTGCGAAGCGGGGGACACGCGCATCTACCTGCGCTCGACCGAGAGCGGAGTGATCGAGCGCGTGCAGCTCCCGACAGGCGCAACGTCGACCGAGGACCTGCCGTGGCCGGAGCTGCGGGCGGCTCGATGCATCGGGCGTTCGCGCGCTCGCGCGCTGGATCGAGGACGTGCCGCTGGGGGAGGCGAAGTCGCTCGGCAAGGGCTCGTGGGAGCTGCTGCCGAGCGTGAAGTCGATCGACGGGGCGACCGCCGTCGGGAATGCCTTTGCGGTCCTCTTCGTGGGCCGAGGACCGAAGCGACGTCGTTTCGTCGACTTCTATTCGGTGGTTGACGTCCGCTATCTCTTCTCGATCGAGCTTCCCTTCCCCGCCAAGGCCATCGCTGTCGGTCACGGGTTGACAGTGCTATCGGGCGAGACCGAGGACGGGGCGCCGTTCGTGCGCACGTTCTCCGTGACGCCGTCGTTGGAGTCGCTGGTGACGCGGGCGTTGCGGTGAGACTCCCGCGCTGCGGTACGCCGAATTGGTAGCCCTTGACAGGACGATCGCTCCGGGGGATTAGGTAGAGGGGTGTGCGTCGCGCGAGTGCCTTCATTGTTCTCGACACGGCGTTGCGACGCGGTCTCGCGTTGATGAGATGCCAGCGATGAGGATCGCGCGGTGCCAGAATGTCGGTGCGCGGGCCGTGAAATCGACTGTGCGGCTCGGCGAGGACGCTATGCGCACTGGCGAGGTCGTTGTGCGGCGTGGCAAGGGTGCGATGCAGCGTGGCAAGGACACCGTGCAGCGCGGTCAGGGCACACTGCGGCGCTGCAAGAGAAGAATGCGGTGCGGTGAGGAGCCCCTGCGGACAGGCATGTGCGCTGCACGGCTCGGCGAGGTGACTATGCGACGTTGCAAGGAGACGATGCGGAGGCGCAAGGACGCTGCGCGGCGTGATGAGGCGACTCCGCGGCGCTGCTAGGACGCAGCGCGGCGTGGTGAGGTGACTGTGCGGCGTTGCAAGAACGCTTCGCAGCGTGGTGAGGTGACTCTGCGGCGTTGCGAAGACGCTGTGCGACTTGGTGAGGAGACTCCGCGGAGTTGAAAGGACGCTACGCGGCGTGGTGAGGTGACGGTGCGGAGTTGCGAGGACACTGTGCGACTTGGTGAGGAGACTCTGCGGAGTTGCGAGGACGCTGCGAGGTGTGGTGAGGTGACTCTGCGGAGTTGCGAGGACGTTGCGAAGTGTGGTGAGGTGACTCTGCGGAGTTGCGAGGACGCTGCGCTGCCTGGTGAGGCAACGCATTCGATCTGCGAAGTGGCAGCGCGGAATTGCAAGGGCACAGTGCGACGCTGTCAGCGGGCAGTGCGCGGTTGCAACGGAGCAGCGCGGGCTGACGAGTGGACGATGTGAAGCGCTCGAGTCACGATCTGAAGCGCTCACGCACGGGATGCGATCGCGATACGACACATCGTGGCGCGAGGGTGGCCGGTGGCTTCGTGAGGAGCAAGACTGGAGAGCGCATCGGGCGGCGACGGTCGGCGAGGCGAGCATGCCACTGTGCAACTTTACCGCCGCATGCGACCACCCGAGAATCGCGCGCGTGAAACCCCAGTCCGAACGTGGAAAGGGTCCGTCGGCGGCAGCAACGAGCGGAATCACGCATCAAACGAGGACATGTGAGGACGAAAGCGTCAGCAGTCATCCTGGCGGCTTGCAGCGTCGCATGCGCTGGCGACTCCGAAAAGGCGCCCCCGCCGCCGGCTGTCACGCAGTCGGCGCAATCAGTCGCGGACGCTCGACTGGAGCTCGCGCGCGATCCTCACTACGTCCTGCGCTACGACGACGCCACGGGCGCCGGCCCGCTCGACGCCGTCGGGGCAGTGCGACTCTCCAACGGCCACACGGTCGTGGCATCCGCGCAGAGCGTTCGCCTCGAGTTCTATTCGACGAGCGGCGCTCTCGTCCGAACGGTTGGGCGGCGAGGGAAAGGGCCGGGTGAGTTCGGGGCGATTGCCGCCCTCTGGCGCACGGGGGCCGACTCATTGATCACCTTCGAAGGTGGCCTAACGCGCACCTTTTCGATCTTCGACTCCAGCGGGCACTTCGCCCGTTCGTGGACGTCGATCGGCGGCGATTCGAGCATGCGCTTCCTCATTCCGCTGGACGTCTTGCCGGACGGGCGAGTTGCGGCGCGGACGATGAACGTCATCACGCCACGGCCAGTCGCCGAGACCACGCGCCCACGCACCTCATTCCTCCTGTTCGCTCCTGACTGGAGCGGTTTCCAGCTCCTGCACCACATGCGGGATGCAGCCCGGTTCCAGGGGCCCGGCGAACTGCAGTCCGAGGTGCCGTTCTCGCCCGAGCCGCTCGTCGCATTCTCCCGCGATGCGATCTGGTTCGCGGAGTCGGATTCTGCGGTCGTATACCACCGCCAGTTTGGCGATAGCGGAGTCACGTCCATCCGCTGGCAGGAGGCGCCGCGCGCCGTCGCCGCGGCGGACGTCGCGCGCGAGCTCGAGCGACGCATCGCGGAGGCGACGCTGCTCTACAGCAACGTTCCCGCCCTGCGGCAGCGTGTCATCGACGGCGCCATTCGACCGCTCTTCCAGCAGATGCCCATCCCGGGTTCGTTCCCGCTGCTCGGACGATTGCTCATCGATTCCGAGGGACTGCTCTGGGTCCTCTCCTACGTCGCGCCCGCCGATCGCGCGGCGACGGCGCGCACGGCGCGTGTTTTCGACACTCGCGGCACCATGCTCGGAACGTTCGTGCTTCGGGCAGGGTTCGAGCCGACGCAGATCGGTCGGGACTTCGTGCTCGGGATTCGCACGGACGGGGAGGGAGCAACGTCGGTGGAGGCGTACGCCTTGAGACGCAAAGGGGCGAGGTGACTCTCCACTACCTGCACGCCTTCGTCCGTCGTCGTGAACTTCGCCACACGCCCATCGCGCATCGCGCATCGCGCTCACGACATATTCCGGAAGTCGCGTGCGAGTCAGCACGCGCAGCGCCCGAGGGTCGATCATCTCGACGACGGTATCGAACAGCCGCTCGACCAGGACGCTACCATCGATGACCAGGACGCTGTCGTCGGCGAGGGGCACGAGTTCGGAGGCGGCGAACAGCTCGCCCGGCCCTCGTCCTTCACGTCCAAAAGATCGCAGCCCAACGCCATCGGGATCGGGCACTGCACATGACCGCCTCCGCGTTCGTTTGCGTTCAACCGGACAATCCGCGACAGTGCGGGGACAAGGTTAGGACTCCTTTCGCGATGCAGCCAGCGCCAAGATGCGACGAGGATGCGACGCGTCACTGCCCACTCGGGTGGGGGCGCTGTCGCACTTTGGGGGTATTTCGTCGCATCTCTCCTCTTGTTGCATGCGGCGGCGCGCACCTACTGTCGTCGACCATCGACGGCATCGTCAACAATCTTATGACTCCATTCGTGTCAGCGCCGTCCTGATCGCCTTGAATGGGGCACCGTCTCCACGGAGGCTTTCCCATGCGTCGCGCGCTCCTCGTTGCACTTGTTGCATCCGCGCTTGGCCTGGCACTGGCGGGTGTCCGAGCGGACGCAGCTGTTGCCGCAGCGGCCTGTCCAGAAGTCGTGAACGAAGTATGCAACACGATTGACCTCACCGAGGTCTGCGGACCTGGTTGCTACGTCCAGATCATCGGCCGTTCGTAGGCGGGCCACTCGCACACGGACATTGCCGCCGGCCATTGCAGTGCGTTGGTCTCGAGATGCCACGCCGAGTCATAGAGCTCGCGCGTCCGGCTCCCGGCGCGGCCTGCGTTGCTCGCTCGTGACTCTGGCAACCGTCCTCACGGCTCAGGTCGCGGCAACGCAGGCCTCGCCAGCACCGGACAGCATCAGCGATGCGTTGTATCCGATCGTTGTGTTGCGCTCTTCCGACTGCCTCGAGTACCTCTGGTTCGCGAGGCTGCTTCGAACCAAGTTCGTATCGCCTGACTTCCATCCGATCAGCGTGCAGATCACGGTCCCGCCCTGGCGGTATCCTGGAGAACCGTCTCCGGCGGAACGGACGTACCGAAGATCGGGGTTTCGCGTTTCGAGAGTAGTGGACTGGTGGTCGCTCGACGAAGGCCGTCTCGATGGGCGATCCGCAGCAACGCTACTGCTTCTCGACTCACGGGGCACGGCTGTCTCAGCATTTCGCATCGGCGGCACAGCGCGCGACATGTACGCTGTGACCATGGCGGTTCTCGAACTACGACGTTGGCATGCGCGCTAGCGAAACGCTCGGCACGGCCACTCCTCGCGCCACTCGGCTTCCTCAGTTCTCGAGAGCCGGGTATCTGGGCATACCGGCCGCGGTGTGCACACTTCTGCAATTCCCGGTCCTCTCGACCGCCGTCTACGTTCGACCAAAGCCCAATGTGCAGGTTCTCCTGCACGCTCCTGTCGATGCGCGAGATCGCGCGGCGCTCGTCAAGGGGAATGAGCAACAACGGAGACGGCGCTTCGTGGACGCGCGCGTTACCGTCTCCTGGTCGATCGGCGGGGCCCCGGGTGACACCACGTTTCTGCTCCCGCAGGCGATCGCAGCGACGACACATCACTTCGTCGTCTACGACGCGGTTGCGCGGAACCTCACCGCGCTCGATCCCGTCACGGGAAGAGTCGCGTGGCGCTTTGGGCGCGCGGGCCGCGGCCCGAACGAGTTTGGGGGCGTCGCCACCGTGGGCCCGCGCCTCGAGGGCGGTGTGAATGTGATCGACCACGGGAATCAACGGCTTACCCCGGTCAGGGAAGACGGAAGACCCGGCGCCGCCACTGACTTCGCGGTGGGCGTGAACCCGCGGGGATTGTGCGAGCTTCGTGGCGCGCAGTTGCGCCTGCGAGGGATCGTGGACAAGGAGCTCGAACGCATTCCGGCCGGTTCCACGGAAGGCGTCACAACGGCGTTGCCCTGGCCCGAGTTGTCGATGGAGCCTCCGATCGTACGCCAGTCGAAGCTCTTCACCGTTGCTGCTGGCGAGGCGTGCGTGCTCACGCTCTCCTTTGGTCCGCGCTTCGCCATCCTCGACGAGGCCGGTACACGTGTGGCGGGCGAATGGGTCGAGCGTATCCCGCTGGCTCGCGCGGTGTCGCCGGCAAGGGGATCGTGGCGGATGCAACCCGGGAGCGCCTACTCGACCGCCAGCGTATCCAGCGTGGGCGACGCATTCGCCGTGCTCTTCGAAGGCACGTCGACGCTGAAGCTCCGCCTGCTCGACTTCTACTCGTTGCGCAACGGCGACTACTTGTTCTCGCTCCAGTTGCCCTTTGCCGCGAAGTACATGACATATGGCCACGGAGTAATGCTGCTCGCCGGTGAGACGGACGAGGGGGAGCCGTTCGTGCGTGCCGTCCGTTTCGCTCCAACCCTGGAAGAGCTCGTCAAACGCGCGAGCACCGACCACCCACGCACACGCTCCTAACGCTCCCGAACCACCCCACGCTTTCCCGACTCCTCCCTGGTCGCGCCGCGCGGCAGCTCGACCGCATGGATGCGCAGCTCAGGGAAACCGTCAGCTGTGCGCGCCAGGAGGGCTACGCGCCCTCTCGACAGCACAGCCGCGAGCTGCGGGCTGGCCGGGTCGGTAAAGGGCGGCAGCACGAGCTGCCCCACCAAACCGCCGAGTGCATCGAACACCGTCCAGCGCGCCCGATCGCGGTAGTCGCTGATCCATGCACGGCCATCGGGATCGACTCGCATCTCCAGGAACGCCGGGTCGAAGGCGGGGCGTGGCACCTTCATGAGTCGTTCTGTCACACGCTCGCGTTGTGCCCGAGGCACGGGTGCCGTTCCGAACCGCGACTCGATCTCCCGGCGCCACACCTCTTCCGTGATCGCGGGGCGTGGATCGAGCATGCGAACGATCGTGTGCACCGCGAGCGGAAGCTTGCTGATCCAGAGTTCGCCCGCCTGCGGATCACCGATCCAGAGCGTGTTACCAGCCGAGCCAAGGCGAAGCTCCTGAATGATCGGACCGCTGATTGGCGGCTGCGGCAATAGCCCGACACTCCGGACGCGTGTGCCATCCGGCTTGAACTCGTCGTACTGCGTAACGCTGCGACCCTTGCGCGATACCACTGCTGCCCCCGCGCTTCGCGTAATCAGGGTGCCGTTCGCGGTGCAGGCACCACTCGGCACGTACGCGAAGCGCATATGTGTTGCCACGAGTCGGCCAGCGCTGTCCCAGAGCGTGAAGCGGCCGGTGGCGGCGTCGATCACGAGCAGCGAATCTCCGCGCATGACGCAGATCTCGCGTACCTGCTGAAACTCGCCGGGACCGGCACCGCGACGGCCAACCACGCGCTGCAGCGCACCAGTGCGCGAGAAGAACTTGAGCGCGGCCATGTCGTTCACGACGAGGGAGCCATTCGTCAGCTCCACCACGCTCAGGTACGCCTGACGGGCGTCGAACGTCTCGGACTCGCTGAGTCGATCGCCGCCGAGGACGAGAAGTGGCGGTTCCCTCAGCCGCAACCGCGGCGCGCCGGTGCGCAGGTGGCGATGCTCGACGATTCTCAGGCCACCGCTGTCGCGCGTTGTCGAGGTTGCAGGTTGCGCGGCCAGGGGGACGACGCCGCAGCGCAGGAGCATGGCCACGATGAGGAGCGCGGACCTAATCCCGCCCATCGCTGTCTTGAACGATTGCCCACATCTCGACGCGCTCGACATCGTCAGCATCCCGGGATACGCCGAGGAGCCAGTCTTAGGAGCAGCATGGCAATCATCAGACCTCCGTCCGGCCGGGCGCTGGTGACGTGGTGAGCTGCATGTCTCGCCTGAAGACTTCGGTGCGCATCCTCTCGTGGGCGATGGTCGACGGGCGACCAACGCGCATGAGAAGGCGAGGCCCAGCTCTAGTGTTGGGGCGCGATTGCCGTCATGCTCCAGTCATCAGTGCATCGACGACGCCGTCCAGGAACACTTCTCAGGCCGAATCGCGAACCGAGTCATTCGGAGCCGGATCGGACGCTCGCGAGGCGCACTGATCACCCGCACGGCCTCGAGCACGCCCCCCTTGTCCAGCGCGAACTGTCGAATCGGAAAGATGGATCCCGGAACGGCGATATCACCGCACGAGACTTGGCCGGCAAGCGGCGCAAGCTGAAGGTACGCCTCGCCGCCCATGAAGCCGGAGCGCTCGACCTGATCGAGGAAGACCACCGCGAGCAGAGAGTCACCCACGATCGCAGCGGCAGCAGCGGACGACGGCTCGAGGAGCAGATCGATCTTCGCCAGAGAGTCGGCGAGCCAGATTCGACGGGCGAGGTCGGTCCGAGCTCCGCGCCTTCGGGACGGCGTGAGTCGGACGGAATCGACGCTCAGGGATTGCCCGCGAAAGATGTATGCGTTGTCGGATAGGTCCGTGGCCACGGCGATGAGCGACTCCGTCGACGAGATCCTGAGTCCGCCGAAGATCGTCGCGGCGCGCGGCACTTCCGCCAGCAAGGTCCGCAGCACTCCGACGCGCCACGTTCGCGTCCCGGACTTGACGGCCAAGACCTCGAGTCCGCGCTCCGCACTCACACTCGCGATCGCGTAGCGCTTGCTGCTGACGGCGATCGCTGTTGGTCGCAACTCGGCTATGGTATCGCGGTTGACCGCCGCGGGTGACGGGAGGGATGTACGGTCAGCAACCGAGCGTGTCGACCAGTGGACCGGCAGGACTTCTCCGGAAGGATAGCCTAACGCCAAGCCACCCGTGTACGACGTGGGGGCTACCGCCAGAAGCCTCGCCGTCGTGTCAGCGAACGTCACATCGATCGACTGAACGCTTTCCCGGTCACCATGTTCGATGATCACCACCTGATCCGGGCCACGAAAGACGAGCACCATCTGTCCGGCGGAACGGCCACTCTCCACTCGCAGCAACCTTCCCGATACGGATGTCGGCAGCACGACATCAACGCTGTCACGCAGGAGCACTACACCGCTGGAATCCTCCGCTTGCAGCGAGTCTGGCGCGCCACTTGCCCGCCAGTCACACGCGCACGCCAAAAGGAGAACTGCGAGAGAGGTCACCCGCGCGCTCGCCGGGAGCGCGCGCATCCCGCATCCATATCGGCTACCACGGTGGGAATACAATAGTGCCTCGTGCTGGTTCCATCCGTCCAGGTGCGTGCAACCGAGAGCGCTAGGGAATGTACGGGATGAACTGAGGCCGTCCAGCGGCGCGTACCCTCGCGATAGCGCTTCGCAGCGCTGACGTTACACCGCGTCTGGGATCGTCCACCGTCGACAGCGCGGCTCCCGCAGAATCGAGCAGGACTTCCCGTGGCGAGAATGCCCCGCGCTTCGCCCACGGGCGCTCGTAAACGCCCGCGACCCGTATTCGCTGAAGGTTCAGCGACCGCGTCTCTTCACGAGTCGGGGGGCGGGTCAAGACGATGGAAACCTGGACGCGACCGCTCGCGTCGACTTCGCGCCATTCAGCGATCGGGGTGATGCACGAGAAGCAGTCGTCGGGACTGTAGAAGAGAATCGCGGTCGCCTTGACCGTATCGAGCAACTCGGACACGAACTGATCCTCTCCGATTCGCGTGCCGGCACCAAGCCGGTCGCGGTCACACGCGCCCAGAGCCACGCCAGCCAAGATCAGACTGGCGAGCCGCCACTGGCGTCCGCACGACAGCGGCCGTGAAGAACCCTCTCCCCGCTTTACCCAGTCGGTTCCCACGAGCACTGCCCAAGACCGACCTTCATGCGACGCACTCGTGTGACTGCGGCGCCAGTGGTCCCAATGTCCTGATACACGACGAACAAGGTATCGCCCGCGAACGTCGCTACTGGCGCTGGATCTGAAGGCACATCGAGCGGTGCATCAACGCAGGCGCGTCGAGCGTTGAGGTCGACGACGCTGACGAACGCCTGACCACGATACCGCACGCTGGTTCGATCCGGATCAACCGTGACCAATCCCAGGAGCGCATCGTTGAGCCACCCGAGCGCGACAGGCTGAGAGACGTGGTTGACCGCCTTCATCGCCAACTGCTGGTTGGAGCGAAGCAACGGCAGCAATCGCACCGGCGCGCCTTTGCGTCGCGCAACCACGATGTGGAAGCTATCGACCGACGCCGCCGTTGCGTCGAACAGATAGATCCAGTTCGACACTTCGAAGGCCTGCGCGATGCGCCCACCGCGCGCCGCGAGCTGCGTGAGACGAAAGGCGTCAGTAAGCAGCGGATCCGCGTGGGCATCGGCCGGAAGCCTGCCGCGATACAAAAGAGCCGATGACGAGTCGGGAAACTCCACGAACGACGTCTTCCGTTGCGCGTCCAGCAACCCCAGAAGCACGTCGTTCTCCCGGGCGGCCAACCCGGTCGTCGTCTTTGCCTCGAAGCGCCTACCCCACAGCCAGGTGCCGGCTCGTAAGTCAAACGCCTCGATTCGAAACGCCGGTGCATTCTGCACCAGCAGCACGGAGTCGCTGGCGCGTGCCATCCAACCCGGCGAAACAAACTCGCCTGGCCCTCGCCCTCTTCGCCCTAGCCGCCCCAGCAGCTCGCCACGACTGGAGAATCGGAGGACGCTTCCCACGGCCACATCGGATACGAGCAGGTCGTGGTTCGGTAGTACGAGGACATCATTGGGCTTCGACACGAAGACGCCGTCGCGCTCCAGCAGGTCCACCGAGTCGATCATCTCGAGGATTGGACCGCGCAACTGCGGCTTCCTCACTTCGCCGATCCTGTCTGAGTCACATCCGGCACCGGCCAAGACGAGTGCACCACAAAGGAGTTGGTTCAGTACACGACGGCCCACGACCCACGCCGGACGAAGTCTATTGATCCCCACACTCCCTCCGTGAAATCAGGCTGGCAGGCTCCAGTCGGTATTCGCTTCGCGTCTACTTGCCCCGACGCCACACACGATTCGCGAGGTGGGTCGCGCTCGCACCAGGCCGGGAGGCGATGGCATCGAATCACGTCCTACTTCAACGTCAGACCGAAACAACAACTGCGCTGAAGATCAGGGATCTACACGCAACAGTAGCAGCTGTGAATCCACGTCGGAGCACAATCCTGTTGCCACGACATGCAGGCGTACTGAAGCGTTCCGCCGTTGTTGCAGATTGCCTGGGCCTCGCCGGCCGCAATCCCGACACCGATGAATGCAACGGCGAGGGACAGAATCCATTTGCGTTGCATACGCACACCCTCCGTTCTGAATGTCCGATAGTACGCGCTACGTGATCACGCTGTCGCCTCCCGAGCCGTTCCGTCGCCACCACGATCTGCCTCGGCACCACTCCCAGCCTGTCGTTAGGTCGACGCCGTGGCACACGCCAGGCTACTGCGGCATTCTCCACCGGCAAAGCGGCGAGATGCGACGAGAGTGCGACACCGCGCCACCTGGCAGCCACAACGGTTTGCACGTGCGAGTCCTGGCGTTCGACTCATCTACGAAGGCGGATGCTTGGCTCGTCGCTCACCATCTTTCCCGCATCACTCTGACGCGTCTCGAACCGACTTGTTCACCGCTCCTTGCACCTGCAGAGGAGCTCGCTGCTGCGCAGCGATGACGAGGGCGCGCATCAGCCGCGCCGGCGTCCAGGCTCCCGAGTCCCTGTGAACGCGTTCCAGCGTTCTTCGCTGCACGCTCGCCGACGCCGCCACGCGCTTCACGTTAGGTGCGCTGGTACCCGCTACACTCCGGATCCACGCGATGCGGAAACGCGCCGGCAGCCTCGTGAGCTGCTCCAGGGCTTCCTTGGGATGTGCTGGTAGCGTGGCGGATGACCGACCATGCACGAGCCACGCCGGCATCGGGTCAACGCCACGCACGACGAGTTCGCACGCCATACACGCTACGACGCGACGTACCGCGTGCATGGCGGATGGGGAGGGACTCGCGTAGAGCACGACGCGCAACTCATGTCGCGCCCGCTGGAGTTCAAGCGCCACGCTCAGCGCCGCGAGTTCGTCTGGGGCGGCGAGTTCGGGGTCGATCACTACTGCTGCGACATCCGCATCGCTGCGATGCAACCGCCCGCACAGCGCCGCGAGGTCGGGCACGTTCTCGAAATGCACGCGCTCCAGGTCGGCGTCGCGTAATGCCATCGATGCGGTGGCATCGTCTATGAACATCGCCGCCGTCGATTCGCTCGCGAGAATCAGTACGGCGCCCCCCCCCCGCAGCCGAGCACCGCATGCATTTCGTCTCCCATCCCGGATGGCCCCCGACACTCAGTCAATGCGCTTCAGGCGCGACTAACCAGTCGTGCGACGTATTTCCTCAACGCAGGAGATTCTTGGTCGGTGGGCCGCGGGCGTCAAGTCGTCGATTGCCGGATCTGGCGTCGAGAGACCAGTATGTCCAACGAGAGTCCTCCGTGTACCACGTTCACTTCACTCTGTTGTCCGGCCTCGCTGAGATGTGAGCCCTCGCATTGGCAGTGCTTCGCGCGGACTATCGTGCCGAGTCCGAGATCCAGGTACATTGCTCGGCATCGGCTGCTTGCGGTAACTCGTGCAGGTGAGCGACGCGTCTCACTCGTATTTGCCGGAGAGGGCAGCGGGTCGCGATGTAGCTTGGGAGCGCCGCGTCATCGTGCGTCGCCGGATTGGAGGCTCAGTGCACGAACAAGGCGCTACGTCGCAGTACCGTCGCGCGTCAGCGCGCCGAGGCACGGTGAACATCGATAGCGTCAGAGCGCCGAGCGAGACGTATGACAGCCGCTGAGTGATCTGAGACGACGCCATGCGCAAGCCCGTGCACCGGAGGCCACGGAGCATAACGACCTTTCACTTGAGGACGCCCTCCCGACTGGCTCGTGCCTGATTCTTCGACGCGCAGGGCCGCCTGCGGCGCTCGGGAGGCCTCTCGCGAACTCGAGACTCAGCGTCGCTCTGGGGGGGTCGCCGGATTGCGTCGCATTCCCGTCGCATACTCGCGCTTGTCGGTTGTTGCTCGCGCTTCCAGCGTTGTCGCCGGCTCGCGGCGGACGTCGGAGCCAGTGGCGCGCAGTAGAGGGGCGCAATCGCGCCAACACACATCATGCATGGAGTGGTGTATGAAGCGAGTGGCGATCTTTTCGGGGCTGGTTGCATGCGCATTGCTCGCCGCGCACGCAAGGGACACCAGAGCGGAAGAGCAGGCTGGCGCGTGCCCTTCCGTTACGCAGGACTACTGCAAGCGTGTCGACCTTTCGGAGGTGTGCGGTCCAGGTTGCTATGTGGAATTGATCGGAGACAAGGAGACCGACGAGTAGAGCGCGGAGTTCACCGGCCACGGACCGGAGAGAATGCGACGGTTCGGCAGACTTCCGGCGTTCTTTCCGGCCTCGCGGCGGCTTATCGCAAGCTGCGGTGTCGTGGTTGGTGTTACCCTGTATGCGATTGGCAGCCGCGCATCGAATCGCCATCGTGCATCGTTCGCGCTCGACACTCACGCGGCCGTGCAAGCCAGTGGCATGCACGATCGCCGGCTCTTGCCGGTGCTGGTACTTCACGACTCCAAATGTCTCGAGTTCATGTGGTTCGCTCGGCAGGTAAGGCTTCGACTATCGCATCACGACTTCGCTTCCCCTGTCGCCGTGCTGTTGTTCGACTCGCCGTTCCCAATCCGTCGCACGCGCGACGCGGCACGTGAGGCGCGCGCGCAGGGCTTTCCAGTGTTAGTGATGCAGTCTGCAGGACGTCTGTTGTCCAGTCGGGAGGTCACGCCGAGCCTGATCATTACAGATGGGAACGGCCGTCTCCGCGCAGCTGTATCGGTGCCATCGACAGCAGACGACATGTATCGCGCCATCCGTGCAATCGCTGCGCTCGGTTTGTCTCCGCAGTGACGCGCCGCCTACACTAGTCGCCAGCTACACGATCCGAATGACGAAGTACTGCCTCCCCTACTTGCCTTTCGTAGTCATCTCGGTGGCGCTTGCCACAGTTTCGTCCGGGCGGACACGGCCTACCACGCGCGATGACCTACGCGCACGGCAGACCGCCTCCCTGAAGCACGAGGTGCGCACGTCCGGCTCGCGCGTTCTGCCGAAGCAATCCACCACGCGCAACCTCACGGCCGTGCGTCTGCGTCAGGCTTGGCAGGTCGGCGGCGACGCCATTGACACAACCATCCTACTCCCGCTTCAGGTGCGCGCGACTCGCGACCACTTCGTGGTATACGATGCCATGGCGCTTCGCCTGCTTGGCCTCGAACCGCGCCACGGTCGCGTCAGCTGGCGCTTCGGAAGACCTGGCCAAGGTCCTGGGGAGTTTGGCGGTGTTGCAAAGGTCACGTCGCGTCGAGAAGGAGGCAGCTATGTCGTGGACATCACGAACTCGCGACTGACGCAGGTCACCGAGGATGGAAAGGCAGGCGAGCGTCTTGATATGCTGAGCGGCGCGCACCTCCGCGGTGTATGCGATGCAGGAAGAGCACGCCTTCTACTGCGCGCGACCGAGAGCGGCGAGATCGAGCGCGTTGACAGTACGAACGGGAAGTCCGTTACAGAGGATCTACCCTGGCCGGAGTTGCGGAACGTTCCTGCTCTTGTTCGTCAGTCTAAGGTCTTTGAGCATCCAGGCGCCGGCGTTTGCTTGGTATCGCTAACCTACGGTCCGATGTTCGCGATCCTAGACGAGGTGGGTGTTCGAGCGCGATCTCGCTGGATCGAGAACATCCCGATGGGCCAAGCGAAGTCGCT
The DNA here is from genome assembly GCA_020852815.1 of Gemmatimonadaceae bacterium. Lineage (NCBI taxonomy): Bacteria > Pseudomonadati > Gemmatimonadota > Gemmatimonadia > Gemmatimonadales > Gemmatimonadaceae > Gemmatimonadaceae bacterium. The sequence continues at coordinate 23,855 of JADZAN010000042.1, forward strand.
CGGCAAGGGGTCATGGGAGATGCTCCCGAGCGTGAAGTCGGTTCAGGGTGCCACCGCCGTGGGCAACGCCTTCGCGGTCCTCTTCCGCGGTCGCGGCCCCAAACGAGGGAGGTTCGTCGACTTCTACTCGGTCATCGACGCCAGCTATCTCTTCTCAATCGAACTTCCCTTCGCCGCCACAGACATCGCGTTCGGACACCGATTGCTCGCGCTCACTGGCGAAACCGAAGACGGTGCGCCGTTCGTGCGCGCATTCTCGGTGACGCCCTCCCTCGATGGGATGGTCGCCAAGGCGATGGCGACGCCACGTCGAGCTCCCGGATCTTCGCACCCCTCTCCGCCTCGCTGAGTGCGCCAATGGTCTGCTCTTCGGCGAAGCGCTTCATTCGCTTGGGGCCTACTGTCTCGCGCCGGCGGGTCTTCCATGCTTCGAACTGGCTCCGCTCAACGGGAAGAGGTCACGAAACGTCCAAGAGTCCAAAGAGCCATACACCGAGCTCGAGCGAGCTCTCGGCATGAACCGTCCAAGCAACATCGTAGACCCCGTCTCTGAGATGGGACATCGGCGCGGCGCATTTTGCCCGCGCACCTCACCGGGCGATTCTGATAGGCGCCGACGACCTGGGATCCGAATGGTGACACCTGTTCTGTCCTGCCTCAGTTGAAATGTGACTCCCATTGCCTCCACACTATGCAGGAGAGCTTTGGAGAAGTCCATGAGTCGACCGAACGGCAAGAAGAAGGCGCTACGGACGCTTCACCTCCGCACGGGCGCGAGAACACTTCGATGAAGCTCGTCCACCGGCACCTCCAGCGAAAGGGGGCGACCGGATGCCTAACGTACTGCCAGCAGGCGCTTTATGCCACTAGGCGAATTGTGAGATAGCTTCTCGTCACACTCCCTCGGCCAAGCATACCGCCTGATCGACTCCAGATCATCAGCGCCTGCACGCGCTGTGATGAGCGACTTCACTCCCGCACCTATTATCCTTTCCTCCCGCACCATCAGCACGCGGCATCGCAGCCGACCTTCCCGGTCCACCATGTCATACAGTCGCTCTTTGCGAGTTGCCGCACTGGTACGCTCGACTAGCAATGCACCGTTCGCGCCCCGAAATAGCACGTCACGACGAACGGCTTCGCTCAAGAACGGGGGGACCTCGGGCGGCCATGGCGCAAACTCCGACGGTTCAAATGCGGGCGACACCCGCGGATATGCTTCGCGACTTGCGAACCGTTGCTCCTCAAGGCTTGCGTTCAGCGAGACGAATGGCAACCTCTTCCCGATGACCCGCATACCATCCGGCCGAACCCAGTCGACCCGGTAAGGCTGAACGTACGCAATCGCTATCCAACCGTCCTCAAACTGAATTGCCTGATCTTCAGTGGAGAATGGATTCCTGATCCACCACTCGACAGGCACTCCAGCCCCGATTGCCCGAGTCGCTCGAGAAACGCCACGGAAGTACCCTGTCAGCCGCGCGATCGTGTCGAGCCGACCCCCTGGCGCCGGCATCGGTATCGCACGTCTGAGTCGGACGGCGAGCATGCTGTCAGCGTCGGCATGACTCCTCGAACGAGGGCCTCCGGCCGACGCGGCGAACGCGAGGTCCCTGATTTCAAGCACGTTGCCGAACCGATCTGCACCAACAATCCGCGGACCATTCCACGCTCCGGCGCGCTGCACCACACTAGTGCGAACGGGCTGCGTACCCTGGATGATGATCCATCTACCGGCCTGCCGGTCCTCGATAAGCGTCGAGTCGCCGCCCAAAGGGTGAATGCGCGAGATCGAGAGATACTCTGCGGGGCCACTGCCACGCCGCAAGAGGTCACGAACTTCATTAAGCGCTCGATTCACCACGCTCAACTGCGGCATTCGAAGCGCAGCAACTATCAGCTGTCGATCAGACAGTTCGCGCGCGCCGATTAATCCATCGAAGACTGGTTGAGACTCAGCTTCCGGCACTCCTAAACGCACGGAAGGTACCGCTTGCGCGAAGATCGGATCCCGCGCAAGAAGGCAGCAGCTCAGGACAACGCCGCTCCACCCACCAAGCTTGTTTCGGAGCCTGATCCTCATGGCGCGTGCGACAGTCGCTTGGGGAACGGATCTTTTCCTTCCAGCAGATAAGAAATGGTCTGCGAAAACAACGGCTCTCTGGGTGTACCGGCAAAGCGCCATCCGTTGACAATGACCGTCGGCGTTCCTCGCACGCCCAGTTTCTGACCTAGCGCAATGTCCCTTTCGATTCTCGCAACGGGCGTTGGATCTCGAAAACACTCGAATAACTCGCCAGGACTCGACACGTCTGCCGAGTCGGCCAAGTCTGCCCACGGCTTCACACCGAGCGAATCCTGAAGCGCGAACAAGACATCGACCATCGCGGTCGCTCGATCTTGCGCCCGCGCGCACTCCACCGCACGCGCGGCGGGCATAGCAAGTCGATGCGCTGGAATGGGAAAGTGCATGAACTCATGATGAAGCCTCGACCCGAGTTTTCGCGCCACGGGCTCAAGGGTCTCGTGGAAAGCTCGACAGAACGGGCACTCCAAGTCGCTGAACTCGATCACGACTATCGACCCCTGCCGAACCACGCCCGAGTCGGGAAGCAGTTGTTTCCAATTGGAGACGTACTCTGCCTGCTCAGGTGCACTCGCGGCGACAGTGCGGTGGGTTCGCAGTTCGCGACGAACTAAGACAGCTGCGGTAGTCGCGGCAGCGAGCACCGCGACTATCGTCGCTGCGCGTTCCAGTATCGCCCCAACTGAGACTCCCTGCGCCACCGTTGTCTCCCGCCACGAAGAAGTAGGGGATCCGCCGCCCGCCCGTCGACTCTCCCAGAAGACTCACCAAATCAGGGCCTAAGGCGTGCCGCAATACATGGCAGCGTCGCAGATCCCGAAAGGCGCGCAATTGTACATCGGCGTCTCACAACCCTGGTTGGCACAGAACTCGTACTGATCGTAGGGACACTCGTCCAAGCAAAACGTTCGGCAGCTGAATGCCACCGCCGTGCTCGCCTCAGCCGGTTGCGCGAGCGCCATCGCTCCCGCAGCCGTCACAGCGATCGAGAACCACCGAATGGTCGCGCGTTTCATGCGTTCCTCCGTGTACGAAAGTCTCGGTCCGTAGTCGATCCTACTGACGACCTCCAGTCGTTGGTTCGCGGAGGCGACCGCTAGGTGCGCCCTACGGGTCGCGCTCACAGCGCAACCAACCCTGCGCGTCGCAGCTAGGCTACAGAAGGTCGAAGAGGCGTGCAACCTCGGCGATGCGACGAAAGTGCGACAAATGTTGATCTCTGCGAGGGAGGGCGCGTGATCAGATGATGCGAGCTCGTCGCTGACCTTCGCCCCCGAAACGGGCCAGTTGGCGGAACTCCCATTGCCTCCTCACTATGCAGGAGGCCCTTGGAGGTGTCCATGAGTCGACCGAACAGCAAGAGGAAGGCGCTTCGGACGCGCCACCACCGCACGAGCGGGAGAAGACCAGGATGAAGCACTTCCGGACAGCAGCGCTCACTCCCCTCATGCTCCTACTGACGGCCTCCTCGAAGTTCGCGACCGTTCCACCGCGAGAAGCTGGCCCGCCTGGACCACGTCCGGCTCCTGCGCTGCGCGACTCACGCTCGCTAAGCCGGCGCGATGACGTCTTCGACGTCGCACGTCGCACGGTGGTCTCGACTCGCCTCACGCCGCGCTGGACAGTGGGTGGTGACGCCAGGGACACAACGATACTGCTGCCCCTTCAGCTTCGCGCCACGCGAGAGCACTTCGTGGTGTACGATGGTGTCGCGCAACGATTGCTTGCATTCGCGCCCGCGACCGGTCGAATCGCCTGGCGATTCGGGCGCCCCGGGCGCGGGCCCGGTGAGTTTGGTGGTGTCGCCAAGATCACGACACGCAAGGAAGGCGGCATGTTCGTGGTCGACTTCGGACTCTCGCGACTCACCGAAATCACGGAGGACGGCAAGGAAGGACCGCGCGTCGACTATCGGATGGGCGTGAATCCACGCGGCGTCTGCGAGGCGGGAGACACGCACATTCGCCTGCGCTCCACGGAGAGCGGCGAGATCGAGCGTGTGCAGCTGTCGACCGGCGACACGTCGACCGAGGACCTTCCGTGGCCAGAGCTACGGACGCTCCCATCGCTCGTCCGGCAGTCAATGATCTTCGAGCATCCGCAGGCAGGTGTGTGCATGATCAGCGTCTCGTTCGGGCCGATGTTCGCGCTGCTGGACCAGACTGGCGTTCGGGCGCGGGCACGCTGGATCGAGGAGATTCCCATGGGTCAGGCGAAGTCGATGGGCAAGGGCTCCTGGCGAATGCTGCCAAGCACGCAAGGTGCGCTTAGCGCGACCGCCATCGGGAATTCGTTCGCGGTCCTCTTCGAAGGCAAGGGGCCCAAGCGAGGGCGCTTCGTTGACTTCTACTCGGTCACCGACGCACGTTACCTCTTCTCGATCGAACTTCCCTTCCCCGCTGCCAAGATCGCCTTCGGTCACGCCCTGCTCGCGCTCGCGGGCGAGACGGAGGAAGGAGCCCCCTTCGTGCGCGCGTTCTCGGTGACTCCTTCGCTGGAGGGATTGGTCGCCAAGGCCACGGCAGCGCCGCGTCGCGCCCTGCAGTAGCATGTACGACATCATTCGCGCGACGAAGCAGTTGGTTTCGAGACAGGACACCGTCGCATCAGCCGAAGCACTTCCTGGGACCGCTCCGCAATGAACAACCTATGGATTGCGCTCTCGCTCTCACTCCTTCTCTGGATCTCGGGCGGCGCGCCGGTATCCAGGGCAATCGATGCGCTCGCATCCACGTCGCATCGTCCGGACATCCCGGTCGTATCAGATGCAACTCCCCGCACAGGCGTTGAGTCCCCCGGCACAGGTGTACGCGACGTGCGACCCGTCCGACTCGCACGTCGGTGGAGCATCGGCGGCAGTCCCGATGACACCACCATCCTGTTGCCGCTGCAGCTTCGCGCATCTCGCGACCACTTTCTCGTCTATGATGCAATCGCCCAGCGATTGCTCGCGCTTTCACCGAAGTCGGGGCGCATTGACTGGCGGTTCGGGCGTCCAGGGCGCGGGCCAGGGGAGTTCGGCGGCGTCGCCAAGGTCACCGCGCGGCGGGACGGCGGCGCGTTCGTCGTCGACTTCGCCCTCTCTCGCCTCACGGAGATCACCGAGGAAGGCGCGGAGGGGCCGAGGGTCGACTATCGATTGGGGGTGAATCCGAGAGGGGTCTGCGAGGCCGGCAGTACACACATCCACCTGCGCTCAACGGAGAGCGGAGAGATCGAACGCGTGCAGCTGGCGACCGGCCAGAAGGCTACGGAGGATCTCCCTTGGCCGGAACTGCGGGCAGTGCCCTCGCTCGTGCGGCAATCGATGATCTTCGAGCACCCAGCGGCGGGGGTCTGCATGATCAGCGTCACCTTCGGGCCGATGTTCGCACTGCTGGACCAGTCGGGAGTGCGCGCACGCGCCCGCTGGATCGAGGAGATTCCGATGGGGCGGGCGAAGTCTATCGGCAAGGGCTCGTGGGAAATGCTGCCGAGCGTGCAGGGAGCGAGCGACGCCAGCGCCGTGGGCAACGCGTTCGCCGTCCTCTTCAGCGGGCGTGGCCCCAAACACGAACGGTTTGTGGACTTCTACTCCGTCATCGACGCCTCCTATCTTTTCTCGATCGAACTTCCCTTCCGCGCAACCAACGTGGCCATAGGCCACGGGCTGCTCGTGGTCGCCGGCGAAACCGACGAAGGGGCGCCGTTCGTGCGCGCGTACTCGGCGACGCCATCGCTCGAGGGGCTGGTGGCCAAGGCGATGGCGGGGCCGCGTCGCGCCGTGCAGTAGCGCGGCTCGCCAACGGCGACGCCGCCGGCTGCCCATCGGCGAGTGGCTTCGGTCGGCGCGAGTCGTGTGGCGGGGACGATCACCGGGCCCGTACACCCGTTCATCGCGATGCTCACGAGAACATTCGGCGCATTGGGCGCGTCGCGGCACGAGCAAGTAACGGCCACGGGCTTCACGCCCGTGGCCGTTACAGCGCAAATCAGGGCACAACGTTTGGATCGGCGAGACAGACTGCGGATTGCATCATTTATGCAGATGTCACGATGCTCCCGAAGCCTTTCTGCCGCGACCATATGCCCAGAACATCGCAAGTGCCGCCGGCGCGAATGTCGGGCCGGCGGAGAAGCCTCCAATGATCATGAAGCACGTAAGAAGTGAGGCAGAGACGACGCGCAGAGCCACCCCTTGGCGAGAGTCCGACGCGATGAGCGGCAACGCGCACACGACGACAGGGATAAAGAGCGTCGGAACCGGTTGGAGGCGGTACCATGCAAGGGTCGCGATGACGCAGTAACCGAATGCGAGGAGCACCAACCTTCTCCCGGCTCCTGGTTCAATCACAGTGATGCTCCTGAACGGGTCGACGGATTGCTCGCGCCAATCTCGTGCGCGCAAGCGAATGCTGTCCTGGTTCAGCGAGAATGTGACCGGTGGGGTGGGGGTTCAGTGTAGTGCCGCGGGGTGACGGGTGGTCGTGGTGCAGTGGTAGACGGCGTGGCGCGCCGCGCGGCGCGCGCCGCTTCGAGCTTCTGATCGCGTGCCGCCCAGATGGCCTCCGCGCGGCCCGCCAGCGCATCGGCCGGCGTGA
>JADZAN010000043.1 GCA_020852815.1 Gemmatimonadaceae bacterium
CACTGACGCCCGCGGCGGCCGATCGCGGGTGTGTCGAGGACAAATGGATCCCAGCTGTCGCTGGGAAGGTGGGCGTGGGGGCTGGGTTCGGCGCGTCGCGACACTCCTTCGGTCGCCTCCGAGTGTCCTGCGAGTTACCTCCGAGTGTCCTCCGAATTGCCTCGGAATTGCCTCGGAATTGCCTCGGAATTGCCTCCGAGTTTCCTCCGAGTGTCCTCCGAGTTTCCTCCGTGCGCCTCCGTGTCTCCTCCGGTTCTCCTCCGTGTCTCCTCCGCGCGCCTCCGTGTCGAGCTTCTGTCGTTACCGTCGCTCAGGCCCGCCCTCGCCCCGCCGCCGCCCCGCCTAACGCCCCGCCGCCGCCCCGCCTAACGCGCCGCCGTCCCCCTCCGCTGCGCCAGCCCGCGTTCGTTGCGTCAAGAGGCACCCGCGCACCGGTGCCCGGCATGCACGAGAGATCCATCACCGCAGGGAACGCCGAGGTTTCGCCTTGGCACTCACCGCGCGTGCTCGGTGGGGTGCCACGACGCTGACACAGCAGCAACAAGGTGGACCACGGCCATCCCCCACTCCGCGCCACCCCCCTCACCCCCGCATCGCCACGATCGGCTCGATACGCGCCGCGCGCGCCGCCGGGATCCAGCAGGCGGCCACGCCGACGGCCACCATGGCGGCGCCCACGGCCAGCAGCGTGATGGGGTCGTACGGCGTGACGCCGAACAGGAGGCCGCGGATGAGGCGGCTCACGAGGACGGCGCCGGTCACGCCTAACGCGATGCCCGCCGCCAGCAGCACGCCCCCCTCCGCGAGGATCATGCGCTGCACGCGTCCACCGTCGGCGCCCAGGCTCATGCGGATCCCGATCTCGTTGGTGCGCGCGCTCACGGAGAAGGCGAGCACGCCGGCAATCCCCACGGCGGCAATCAGGACGGCCAGCACGCCGAACGACGAGACGAGCACGGCGTTCAGGCGGCGCGGGGCGACGCTTTCGTCCTTGATCTCGCCGATCGTCATCACGTGCTCGATCGGATCCGACGGGACGATCGCACGCACGGCGCGCGTGGCGGCGCTGGCCAGCATGGCTGGATCAGACGCTCCGCGAATCACGAGCCCGCCCGCATAGGCCATCTCCTGCGTGAACGGCTCGAAGACGACGTTGCGCGGCGGCGCGTCGAGGCCGCCGTCACGCGTGTCGCCCACCACGCCGACCACGGTGCGCCACTCGCCACTCATGCCAATGAACTTGAGCAGCTCACCCGTCCACGCCACGCGCCGCCCGATGGGATCGAGCCCGGGAAAGAGGTACTCGGCCAACGTCTGGTTGATCACCACCACCTTCTGCGACGAATCGCGGTCGGTGGAGGTGAACTCGCGCCCCTTGAGGAGCGGGATCCCGCTGGCCTTGAAGTAGTCCGGGTCGGCGGTGCGCAACTCGGCGCGCGGTTGCGGCTCGCCCGAGGCAAGCGTGCGCCCCTCGCCCTTCACGTCGAGCTGGAACGGCGTGGCGCGGAGCGGCATCGTTGACCCCACCCCCACCTGCCGCACCCCCGGAATGCCGAGCACGGCGTCGCGCATGCGACCGTAGAGCGCCTTGGTGTCGGCGTCGCTGCGCCCGGCGCCGAAGAGCGGGACCTCCATCGTCAACACGTCCTCGGCGGTGAGCCCCGATTTCACGTCCGCCAGTTGCAACATGGTCCGCGTGAGCAGCCCGGCCCCCGTCAGCAGCACCACGGAGACGGCGACCTGCGCCACCACCAGCGAGCGTTGCAACCGCTGGCGCGCCGCGCTCCCGCTCGACCGCGTCCCGCCAGCAGCAATGAGCGCCCCCAGCTTCCCCTCGGCAGCGAGCCGCGGGGCGAACGAGGTGAGGACGGCCACGACGAGCGTCAGCGCGAGGGTGAAGGCGAGCACCACGCCGTCGATCGCGATCTCGTTGGCGCGCGGCGAGTACCGTTCGGCGAACGCCGCGAGGAGGCGCACCCCGCCGTAGGCAATCGCGAGCCCCAGCACCGCCCCCGCGAAGGCGAGCACGAGGTTCTCCACCAGGAGAAGACGGCGCAACCGCCCAGTCCCTGCGCCTAACGCGGAGCGCACGGTGAGCTCGTGCTCGCGCCGCACGCCGCGCATGAGCGAGAGGTTGGCCACGTTGGCCGCCGAGATGATCATCACGAAGGCCGCCGCCCCCATCAGGAGCCAGAGCGTGAGGCGCGCCCGCTCGCCGAGGACGTCGACGAAGGGAAGGACCTCGACCTTGAAGTTCGACGCCGCATCGTACGACTCGGGAAACTCCTTCTCCACCCGCGTGCGGATGGTGGCCACCTCGGTGCGGGCCTGCTCGACCGTGGCGTCCGGCGCCAGCCGCGCGATCATGTCGGTCATGCGGTGCGTGCGCCCGTGCACCATCATCGCACTCGTGTGATGCTCGCTGATGACCATGTTCATCAGCGCGTCCATCCGTTCGGGGAAGGTCGGCGCCGGCTGCAACACCCCGACCACCTCCACCGCGCGCCCGTCGATGCGAAGCGTCTTGCCGACGATGCTCGAGTCGCCGAGGAAGCGGCGCAGCCAGTACTCGTGCGTGAGGACGACGACGGGAGGAACGCCCGTGCCATCGTCACCGTCGTTGAGCGCACGCCCCAGGATGGGGGAGAGCCCCATCACGCTGAAGTAGTTGCCCGTGACGAGCCCGACCTGCATGCGCACCGCATCGCGCTCCCCCTGCAGCGTGAGGAGGACCCCCGAGTACTCGGCGATCCCCTTGAGCGTCCTGGCGCCGTTGCGGAAGTCGAGGATCTCGGGAACGGAGAAGCGGATGTTATCGCCGCCTGGTCCCGAGATGCTCTGCCGGAGGTAGACGAGGCGCTCGCCGTCGCGATGCGGGAGCGGCTTGAGGAGGACGCCGCGCACCACGCTGAAGATGGCGGTGTTGGCACCGATCCCCAGGGCGAGCGTGAGGATGACGGTGAGCGAGAATCCCCGGGCGCGCGCGAGCGAGCGCAGGGCGAAGCGAAGGTCTGCGAGTGGCATCGGGAAGCTCACGGAGGGGGCGTGATGCGTGCCGTGCGTTTGCGATTGCAGGAGCGCGTGCCGTCCAGAAGGCAGGCCCCTACGAGTATTAGTCGGGGGAATCGCGCTTGGTTAGTCCCCTTGCACGCCCGGCCCCAACCGGGGGACCCGCCCGTGCGCGACGGCAGGGAGTGTCGGCCGGCACGAAGAGAACTCAGCTGGCCGAGGAGATGTTCCAGCCCCAACTTCTGCCTGACGACGCCGCGGCGCGCTTTGTCTCTACGGCCCATCCCACACCACCCCCATCGATCGCATGAACGATCGCACCCTCGTCCTCACGCTGGCGTTGGTCCTGGCGGCGCTCCTGGCCTGGTCGGGAATTGCGCCCTACGAGCGCGGCACATGGATCATGGAAGTGGCGCCGATCCTCATCGCGGTCCCAGTGATGGTGCTCACGTACCGACGCTTCCCGCTCACGCGGTTGCTCTACGTGCTCGTCTTCGTGCACGCGGTGATCCTGCTGGTGGGCGGCGCCTACACCTACGCGCGCGTCCCGCTGGGCTTCTGGATGCAGGAGGTGCTTGGGGCGAGCCGCAATCCGTACGACAAGATCGGGCACTTCGCGCAGGGATTCGTCCCGGCGATGGTCGCGCGCGAGGTGTTGTGGCGCGGGAAGCACGTGAACGGGAAGAAGATGCTGGCCTTCCTCAGCATCTGCGTGGCGATGGCGATCAGCGCCTGCTACGAACTGGTGGAGTGGGGGGCGGCGCTGGCGCTGGGGCAGGGGGCCGAGGAGTTTCTGGGGACGCAGGGATACGTGTGGGACACACAGTCCGACATGTGGTACGCCCTGCTTGGGTCGACGCTGGCGATGCTGCTGCTCTCACGATGGCATGATCGCGAGATGGAACGGCTGCGGTAGCACCTCTAGGGCTTCACCTCGATCACGCCGTTCATCCCCGGGTGGATCGTGCAGTCGTAGCGGAAGTTCCCCACGGTGGGGAAGGTGCGGGCGATCGAGACGTTGGTGACGATGTTGATGTCGGCCGGTGCCCCGGCGGCAGGTGCGAAGATCACGTTGTGCGCGTCGCTCCCGAAGACCCACGTCACCGTGCCGCCGCGCGCCAACTGCACGAGGAAGGGGACGAAGACGTTGGCCGGCATGGTGACGGTCGCTGCGGATGGGTAGCCGGCGGGGGCGACGCTGAGCGTAAGCGCGCGCGTGGCCTGCTGCGCGCCGCTCACCACGCGCGCGGTGAAGGCGAAGTCGCCAGCGACCGTTGGCGTCCCGTCGACCGCGCCGGCCGCCGTGAGCTGCAAACCGCCGGGGAGCGCGCCGGCGCTCACGCTCCAGCTATTGCCGCCGCTCCCGCCGATGGCGTCGAGCTGCACGCTGTACGCCTCGCCCACCTTGGCGGCGGGAAGCGACGCGGTGCCGATCGAGAGCGGCGCGGGCGCCACCAGCAGGGTGTAGTCGCGCTCGGCGGTGAGCGCGCCGCGCGTGGCGCGAACGCGGAAGGCGGCGCTGCCCAGCGCGGTGGGCGTTCCCGAGAGGAGTCCGGCGGCGGAGAGTGCGATGCCGGGGGGCGGTGTGCCGCTGGCGAGCGCCCACACCACCGGCCCCGCGCCGCCGACGGCGTCGAGGAACTGCACGTACGGCGAGCCGACCGTGGCTTCGGGGAGGGTGGCCGGCAACAGCTGCAACGGGGGCGGGGCCACGCGGAGCTGGAACGTGGCCGTGCGCGTCGCGCTCCCGCTGACGACGCGTAGCGAGAAGGCGTGCGTGCCGGTGTCGGTCGGGGTCCCGTGCAGGCGCCCAACGCCCTCCAGGGTGAGCCCGGCCGGGAGCGGCGGCGTGGCGACCTCCCACGCGTAGCTCCCCGACCCCCCGGTAGCGGCGAACGAGACGTCGTAGGCGGCGCCAACCATCGCCTCGGGGAGCGCGGCGGCGGTCGTGATGACGAGCGCCGGAGGGGCCGAAGTGCCGCCGCCGTCGCCGCTGCACGCGCCGAGCGTCGCGACGAGGGCGGCGACGACGCGACGGGACCCGATGAGGGCGCGCAGTGGCGCGACGCACACGGCGCGCCTCGCCAGCTGCACGCCCTCCACGCGCTTCCCCATGCCTAACGACACTCGGCGACTACCAGATCGCGACGATGTAGTAGTAGTCGTCCAGGAGGCCGTTGATGAGCGTCACCCCGGGCGACGCCGTGCCGATCCCCGTGACGCCGCAGTACGTGTCGCTCGCCGATACCGGGACCTGGGCCACCGAGATCCACGTCTGCTGGTTGGTGCTCACGTAGCAGGCGATGATGGGGAGCTGCCCGTTGGCCACGGCGCTCGCTGGGAGTGGCATGGTGAAGGCGCCGGTGGCGTCGAAGCGCCCGGTGGCCTGCATGCGATTGGCGGCGGGGCCGGTCGGTCCGGCGGGCCCCTGTGGCCCGGTGGCCCCCTGCGGCCCCGTTGCCCCCTGTGGTCCGGTGGCGCCAGTCGCGCCCGTTGCCCCGGTGGCGCCAGTGGCCCCGGTCGCCCCCGTCTGTCCGGCGGGCCCTTGCGGTCCCATGGCACCGGCGGGGCCGCGACAGGCGGCGAGGATGAGGAGACAAATTGTGGTGAGCAGGCGAGGAATCATGGAAGGGCGGACGGGGGACGGGAGAGGGGAGACGGGAGTGCGACGCGGCTTGGGCCGCGTCGCGGGCTCTACCTGCGCGAAGCGGCGCGGGGTTTCACCTGCAATTGCGGCTGGCGGACGGTGACGGTGGCGGAAGGGCCGGAGGTCGTTACGCCACGGTCGACGGGGACGTAGTTCGGGAAGATCGTCGATACGTTCGGGTTGCCGAGCCGGTACTTCACCACCTCGGCGAGCAGGTCGCGATGGTCGATCGTGACCTTGAGGTCCTGCCCGTCTTCGAGCACCGCGCGGTCGAGCCCGGGCCACTGGGAAAGGACGCGCCCACCGGCGATCCCCTGTCCCATGAAGAACGCCACGCTCGCCCGCCCGTGGTCCGTGCCCTGCGACCCGTTCTCGCGCACGTTGCGCCCGAACTCCGACACGGCCACCACGGTCACGTTGTGGCTGGCGGCCCCCTGGCAGACGTCGGCCCAGAACGCGCCCAGCGAGCCCGCGAAGTCGGACATCAGGTCATGCATCTGCCCGTTGGTGGGCCCCTGGTTGGCGTGCGTGTCCCACCCGCCGATGTCCATGTGTGCCGCTTCCACCCCGGAGTCGGCCTTGATGATCGCCGCCAGCGACCGCAGCCCCCGCCCGAAGTCGGTGTCGGGATACACCGCGCCGTTGGCCGGTGCATAACGAGAGAAGCCGATCCCCTGCAGCAGCGCCACGGTGCGCAAGGCGTCCTTGGCCGAGTCGCGCACCGGCGCCCACCCGGTCGCGTAGAGCCGGTCGAGCACCGTGGCGTCGGGTGCGAGGTGACGGTAGTTCGCCGGGTCGGGGATGGGGAGCGTCTTGGGCGCCCCCGTCAGCGTGAGGCGCGTTCCCCCCCACGAGAGCGAGATCCCCCGCAATGGCGCGTTAGCCGCGGCCGGTGTCGACGTCATGAGGTGTCGCGCCAGCCATCCGGTGGCAATGCTGTAGTCGGCCGGCTTGCCCGCCTCCAGGTACCGCTCGGCCTCGAAGTGCGAGCGCGAGTTGGTCGCCTTCTGCCCCGTCGCGTGCACCACGAGCAGCTGGTTGGCGAGGTAGGCGGGGTACAGCGCCTTCATCCCCGGCGGAAGCATGAAGAAGTTGTCCAGCGCGGTGCCACGCACGGCACTGGACGAGTCGGGGCGGGGGACGGCGATGCTCGGGCGCCCGAGGTAGTAGGCAGGGTCGCCGAACGGGGCCACGAGCGTGAGCCCGTCGGCGCCGCCGCGCATGAAGATCGAGACCAGCACGTCGCGCGAGGAGTTGGCGCTGGCGGCGTATTGCACCTTGGGGAGCCAGGCGGGAACGCCCGCCGGCATCGCCAGTGCCGCCACCTGCAATCCGGTCGCCGTCACGAAGCCGCGGCGGGAAAGCTCGCGGTACTCCTGGCACCCGCAGTCGTCCGAGTGATGCGTCATGTCGTGGTGGGAGGCGAGGCTCAGTAGTACTGGAACTCGGGAGAGCAGGCGGCATAGTACACGGCCGACTGCACGCGGCTCTGGCTGTTCGGGTTCACCTGGAGCCACCTCGTGAGTTCACCGGAGAGGGCGACCGTCATCTCGCCGCCGAACATCCGGCGGTTGATCTCGGAGACGATCGCGGTGGCGGTGGGTGTTGCCATGTAGCTGCTGGCGGCAAAGCGCGGGTACTGCCCCACCTGTCCCCAGTTGCCCACGATGGACGAGACGGCGTTCCAGCGGTTCACCATGAGCCCCGCCCAGTACTCGGCACGATCGGGGTAGCCGTCGGGGGTGGGCCACTGGAAGTGCTGGTGCGCGAGGTCCCACAGCGCGCCGCCAATCCCTTCCCAGTTAGTCCAGTCGGTCCACGGGTCCACCGAGACGCCGGTCGCGCGAAGCGCCGAGACGTAGTAGTGGAAGGGGCGCTTCAGCTTGGCCGGCGCATTCGCGAGGTTGTTGGGCGTGAGGATCACGCGCAGCATCGCCTTGATGTCACCCTTCGTGGTGGTGTAGGCCGCGGCGACCGCGTTCACCTGCGCGCTGGAGGGGTCGGGGCGGAGGAACCACTTGAGGAGCTTGGTGGCGATGAAGCGCGCGGTGGCCGGGTGCGCGATGAGGTACTCGCCGAAGTTGATCGCCTCGTCCATCCCCGCCGTCCCCCCCGCCGGCGTGCGCGCCGGAAAGGTCATCCCCATCACCGTCTTGGCGTTGAAGTCGTGATAGTCGGCGCGGTACTGGAAGTTGCGGTTGTTGTCGATGGTCCAGCCGGTGAGGACGCGCGCGAACTCGTGGACGTCGGCCTGTGTGTAGCCGCCGTTCCACCCCACGGTGTGCAGCTCCATCAGCTCGCGGGCGTAGTTCTCGTTCACTCCCCACTTGGTGCTCCACACCTGGTCCAGGTAGATGAGCATGGCGGGGGAGCGCATCGAGGCGCGCACCATGTCGCCGAAGTTGCCTAACGCGTGCCGTTGGACCACGTCGCGGTAGTCGACCAGGCGTGGTGTGGCCTGCGCGATGTTGAAGTGGTCGCTCCAGAACTCCGTCATCCGCTCTTGCAGTTGACGGCGGGAGAAGGCGGCGCGCTCGACGATGGCCCGGTTGGACGCCCCCACCACGTCCTGCCAGTACGTGGAGTCGCGGGCCAGCAACTCGGCCTGCGTGTAGAAGAACTGCGGGTAGCGCGAATGGATGCGCGTATCGGCCGCCGAGTCGTCGATCGTCCCCGGGTTGAGCTGCTCCTCGAGGTAGCGGTCGAAGCCGAGCGACTTGATCGCGGTCACGTCGGCCGCGGTCATCCCCATCGTCACGCGCCGGAGGAGGCGCAAATCGAGGTCCTTCCACTCGGCGCGCTGCCCCAGCCGTTCGATGAGGGCGCCGTACGGGGCGCGCGATTGCGCCTGTGCCTCGCGGGGGGCGGCGGCAGATGCAACGGAGCCGGCGAGCGCGGAGGCGGCGACGGCGGCGGCGCCCCGCCCGAGGAAGGCGCGGCGCGACTCGGTGGGGACGATCGGCTCGGGGAGGACGAACTCCTCCTGGTCCGACGGCGCGGCAGCTGGCGGCGGCGGTTCGGTCACGCGCTCTGGCATCGGGGGAGCTCGGTGGGTTGCAGGGAGGTCGGGAGAACGACCTCCACAATAACCGTCAGCCGCCGCCAGAGAATGCGACGTGGCGCACAGGTCGGGCGCAAACGGCGATTCCCGCAGGAAAGCCGCCGCGCGCGCACCGGTTCACGGAATCACGGTGCGCGCCTTTCGCCAGTCGATGTCGGCGGGGACTCCCTCGTAGACCGTCATGCGCCCCACCAGCATGCGCGTGGCGCGTGAGTTTCCATCACTTTGCACCCGCGCTTCGGTCGACGGGGGGCCGGAACTCCGGACGATGGCGAGCGGAACGCCGTCGATCGCTACGCCGCACCGGCCGTCGGGGAGGAGTTGCAGTCGAATCGTTGCCCAGGCGCCATCGAAGATCCGAGCGTCTGGAGGTGCGAGCGCCAACGTGGAGGCACCGACGAAGGAGACATAGGGCATTCTTCCTTGCCTCCTCCCCTCGATCCCGTAACCGACGCTGCAGAGAGCGTCCGAGTCTGACGAACTGGGAGTGACTTCGGTCCCCAACGCACGCGCGTAGGCGAGTGTGTCGACCGTGCGGAAGAGCGTCAGGGAGATGGTCTGCCACTGAAGTCGGGTAATGGCTCCCGAGAGTCGAAGGTCGACGGCCAGCCCCCGCGTGGCATCGAAGGGTGCACGCGAAAGCACACCACTGACGAACGATCCCTCCCCGTTGTTGAGCATCGCCCAGCCTTCACCGGGGACCGCCACCACCGATGGACGGGGCCGACCAAAGCTGAACCATCGGGAGAGTGTCGAATCCGACCAGTCCTCCACCAGGCGCGGCGCGGTGGGCGGCGTGCCCAGTGTGACGGTGAGCGAGTCGCGCGCGACGTTGCCCGAGCGCGCGAGGACGGTGACGTGTTCGCGACGCCCGTTGAGCAGCAGTTCTCCCGAGAGCGAGTCGATCTGCCCTCCCGCCGTGTCGCGCAGTGTCCATCGAAGGCCGCCGAGAAACGAGAGCTCACGGCCGCGAGCATCGGTGAGCTTCGCGCGGAAGCGCGTCGGCACTCCCGCGTTGGCGATGGATGGCCCGGAGAGCGTCAGGCGTTGCGCCTGTGATTCCCGCGATTCCTGGCCCGAGATCCAGAATGGATAGACGGTGCTGCGCTCTCCTACTCCGTCCAGACGCAACGGCCGGCTGAGTGTCGCCGCCTGGCTGGGGAACACCATGCGGAGTCGTGCACCATCGGCGCGCGCCTCGCAGTCACAGTAGATCCAGCGCGCGTCAGGACTCGCGTGATAGCGCTGTGCCGGCCCGTCCTTGACGAGTGAACGTTCGCTGGAGGACCACTGGTACACGTAGAGTGCCTCTCTTCCCTTCTCGACCAGATACACGAGCACCCGCTCCTCATCCATCCAACCGGCCACCGCGACATCCTCTGCCTCGGCGAAGGCTCGGCAATCGAGAAGTGATAGCGCGATGTCGAGACGGCACAGCTCGTTTGGTCGCACTCCCCAGTTTGCGCGCGAGAACGCGATCGAGGCGCCGGATGGGCTCCACATCGGAGTGTCGTCGGAGCCGGAACCGACCGTGAGTGCCGAGGTTGCGCCGGTGCCGAAGTCGTACAGCGCCAGGTCATAGTGGCTGAGCGAGTCCCAGCGCGCCGTGTTGAACACCAGGCGCTCACCGTTCGACGAGAAGCGCGCGTGGCCGTCGTCGCCAGGGGCCGACGACACGCGGCGTATGAAACCGCGTGCGCCGAACAGGAACAGGTCGATCGTCCCCGAGTCGTTGACGGCGTGCGTGATGAGGACCTCGTCGTGCCCCGGACGTTTGACGATGTCGAAGCTGTGGCGCGTCTCCAGCTGCACCGGTGGAATCACCGTCCACGGCCGTGTCTCCAGCGGTTCCAGCGGGCTCCAGCCCTCCTCGCGCAGTTCTGCCTGCCGGAAGGTCACGCGCCCCGAGGGATCGAGGATCGCCAGCCCCAGCACCGCATCCGGCGGCGACACCGCTGGGCGCCGCGTCATCGCGTAGGCGCCAACCGCCAGCAGCAACAGCGCCCCCAGCGCCGTCACGCCACGTCGCAAGGGCGACACCAGCCCCAATCGCCAGCTCAGCGGTGCCGCGCGCACCACGGCGTGCAGGTCCCGCTCTCGCGTTGTAGGGCCAAACAGGTCGACCGCCAGCGCCCGCAGCGGTCGCCGGTCGCCCATGACGAAGCGCTGGCGCGCGAAGCGACGGAACACCTCGGCGCGCGATGCGTCGTCGCCCGCGTTTCGCAGCAGCTGCGCTGCACGCCGCACCTGCCGTTCGTCGTTCGAGTCGCGCATCAGCATCGCGGCGCCGAGCCGGGTTGCCGCCGTCGCGATCCCGTCCACGTTGGCAAGGCGCAGGACCTCGTCCCCGATCTCGTCGTGCGCCATGCGCCAACTGTCGTCCACAGCGACGACGACGCCGCGCGATTCCAGCCAGCGCAAGCGGTCGTGCACCTCCTGGGCCGGACGCTCGCTCGCCGCGACCAGTGTCGGCTCGTCGAGCGGGGCACCGGCAGCCGCAAGCAGCGTGAGGAGCCACTTGTCGCCCCGCTCCAGGTCCTCGAGCCGCCCGCGCAGCGCGTCGCCCGAGCGCAGCTCGGCCAGCAGCGCATCCGGAGCGTTGGAGCGCCACGCGCCGTCGGCGCGCTGCAGCACCCCCCGCTCCTCCAATAGCTGCAACGTCTCCAGCGCCAGCAGCGGCGAGCCGCGCGACGTGCGCCACAGCTCGCCGGCAAACAGGCTCCCCCATCCCTCGGCCGGCAGCGCGGCGATCGACAGGACGAGTTCCTCCACCTGCGCCGCCGTGAGCGGGGCGAGCGTGATGTGTCGCGTCTCGGCGTGCGAGGCCACCGCGACCTGGCGCGCTTCCGTGCGCCCCGTCGTCACGAGCAGCACGCGCGCCTCGCCCAGCCCGTCGGCCAAGGCGCCGAGGAGCGCCAGCGACGGTTCGTCCGCCCAGTGCAGGTCGTCGATCAGGATAGCGATGGGATGCTCGTACGCCACCGCGAGCGCCAGTTCGCGCATCGCTTGCGCGCGCGCGCGCAGTTGATCCTCGAGCGACGAGACCCTGGGCGCCGTCTCGAACCAGGTCGAGAGCGACGGATTGAGCTCCACCAGCGTTGCCGCCGTTGCAGGAGCAACTGCCTGACGACCGGGGAGGCGCGCCAGTGCGGCGGCCAACTCACCCGCCAGCGCAAATGCCACGTCGCGCGCGCCGTACGTCCCACCCACCACCGCCACCTTGGCACGCATTGCCCGCAACCGCGCCTCCAGGTCGCGCAGGAGGCGCGACTTTCCCATCCCGGCGCGACCGGTGATGTGGATGCGCCGCCGCCCACCTTCCTTCACCTCATCCCACGCTGCCAACAACTGGGAGAAGACGAGTTCGCGCCCCACGAGCGTCCCCGCCTGCAGCGGCGCGGCCGATGTGCCATCGGGGGTGTGGCGCTCACCCGGTGCGGCGCGCGCGAGCCTGAGCAGCGCGCGCGTGGCCGGTTCGAGCTGCAACTCCTCGCGCTCCGCGAACTGCGCCAGTGCCTCGCCCTCGGCGCGCGCGGCGAGCGTGTCGTTGGCCGAGGTACACGCCTCCAGCAGCAGGCGCCACCCGTTCTCGTCGTACGGATCCTGGTCGCGCAGGCGCCGCGCGAGATCGACCGCCGCGCGCGCCTGTCCCTTGGCCAGCTGCTCGGCGATGGTCGCCTCGGCAGCGTGACGAAAGACCTGCAGCAGGCGCCGGCGCTCGAGGGCGCACCAATCCTCGAAGCCGCTCCCCCCCGGCGTGGCGAAGTTGGGGACGAAGGGCCCGGTGTACCTGGCGACGACCGTGGCGTGTTCGCCGGCGCTCGACGCCGCGAGGAGGGCATCGCGGTCGACGGCGACGTCGGGGACGAGTTGCAGCGAGTCGCCGAGCGCGGCGAGGAGTTCGCGCCCCACCTTGCGGCGGATGTACCAGATGGTTTGCCGCAGCGCGTGCTTGGCGGCGTCGCTCTCGAGGTCCGACCAGAGGAGCGAGATGAGGAGCGAGCGCGAGGCGGTGCGCCCGGGGGCCGCCGAGAGGAAGATCAGCAGCGCGAGCGGCTTGCCGAGTACGAGGACCGGGGTCTCCGATCCTGACTCGCGCAGGTCGACGGTGCCCAGGGTGCGAAGGAGCACGGGTGTCAGGTGTCGCCAGTACTGAAAGCTGGAGCGGAACGCTTCGTGACGAACATAAGAGGCGAGAGCGGAGATGCGCGAATCCTTGATGTGCCACAACCTCTCGGGACGCGTCAGACGAGCGTCAGACGACGAATTGCGGTCGCCGTCGTCCGCGCCGGGCGGTTCTGTGGCGCGAGAAGCGCGTCGGCGCGCGAAAGGCGATCGCGCAAATCTCGAGAAGGTGGAGAAGCCGTGCTCCGGTGCGACGGCATGAACGAATCTCGCGCACGATACGCTCGGCGCACCGCCAGCGCGGCTGGTCACACTACATGGTGATTCATGACGATCGTGAACGAGGCGTTCGGACGGGTGCTCGCTGTACTAACGAGGTGCCTTCTGACGCTGGGAGTGGATCGAACTGGAACGAATCCGCTGTGCGGCGCAACATGAGGCAGCGTCGAGCGTTGCGCACGCGAACCCCCGATTAGTCGTCGATCGATTCACTCGGTTCCCTTCGGCAGCTCCCGAGAGTCGGTGCGCGGGAGCTCTGAGCACGCCGTCGGCCGTTTCGGGATCGATCGTGTTCATGGACGTTACGGTGCGCCCGAGGCGTACTCGAAGTCGCCTCATGCGTCGCGCGCGGCTGATTCAGGAGACGCTTACGCGATCGTAACGCGACGATGCGATCTGGTTCGACGCACCCATCAATCGGAGTCGCTGACGCGCGTCTGACGGGAACGGGTCACGATCACTAGCGAAAAGGCCGGTAAGGCGCGAGCGAGTCGCGCGCGACGGGTCAGCGTGCGTCGACGAAAGGCGCAGACGGCGCACGTGGCCTGACCGAGAGACGTGGCTCGCCTGGTTGCCGCAGCATCTCTGTATTCACGCGATGGACTCTCAAACGGTTCTCTGATCATGCACAAGGCATATCGAGCACTTCGCATCCTGCGTGTCATGACGGCGATCATGGCGCTTCCACTCACTGCGACGTTCGCGCAGACGCCGTCCGTAGGAGACGATGTTGGCAGGAGGCGAACGCTTTGGGCGCTCGAACCTGCCGGCACGGTCGCTGAGACAGAAGCGGCGTGGCGCGGGATCGAGTCGGACGCGCACCGGAGCCGTATCAGTCGACTCCTGCTCCAACATGTCGCGCTACTGAGAGCCAAGCAGGGACTGGTCGTTCGCATGCAAGAGCTGCAGGCCATCGAGGCAACCCTCCTGCGGAGCGCAAGCGTCTCGCCGACGGCCGTCGCCACGGCGCTCGAGAGATTGCGGGCGATCGAAGCTGCGGCGCTCAACGATGGAACGATTCAAGCAGGCGAACTTGCACAGCTCAATGCGACAGACATCGCCGCGTCCGGCGGTGCGACTGCTCAGGGAGTGTGCATTGGGTCGTACTGTGCAACGATCGAATCGATCAGTTCCAGCGTCTACAATCGGAACGGCGTAGCGTGGAACAAGGAGGCCAGCGTCGCCTGGACGCACTGGGTCGTCGCGCGAAGCTACGGGTCCGCTGCCGGCACATTCTACGTCAAGGTGGCTGCCGAGCCGGCCTTTCCCTGGCAGGTGTACTTCGGAGCCGTGGGTACCAACGAGAGTTCGCACCAGGCCTTGCCAGCTACCGGCACCTATTCCTGGAATCTGGGCGTCTACCAACCGAACGCAGAAAGCGTTGGCAATAGTTATGTGATCGAGTTGTACAGGGATATCGACTTTCTGCCGGACGACCGATTCGATACCCAGACGAAGTACGTCAGCGTCGATGTAACAGCGCCAACCATCAGTGTCACCTCGGTTGCGAACGGAGCTGCCGGCACCGTGCTGTTCTCGGTATATGCAAGCGATCCTGGCGTCGGCACGTCTGGATTGAATGGTGCAACCGCCGAGGTGTCAGTCGCTGGTGGGACGTGGACGCCTGCTCAGGTCATCCAGATCGGCGGGAGTCCCTCAACGTACAATAGCGGTAACATCGCGTACTCCGCGCCCTCTGCCAACACGCAGTACTGCTTCAGGGCGTACGCGACGGATAACGTGTCGCACGTGAGTGCAACATCTTCGCCTGTCTGCGTCACGACACCGAGCGCGGGTACCGTCCCGCCGACGCCGGTAGGCGTGAGCGCGACCGCGCTGTCGCCGAGTCGCATCGACGTGAGCTGGTCCGACGTGACGGGCGAGACGAGCTACGAGGTGCAGGTGCAAGGCGGGCAGTGGCCGAGCTTCGTTCCCCTGACCACGCTCGCGGCCAACGTGACCGCGTACAGTCACTCGGATGCTGTGAACCTGGCCCCGGGCACGCAGTATTGCTACCGGGTGCGGGCCGTGAACGCCACGGGGCCCTCGCCCTGGTCGACGACGCCGTGTGCGACCACGCTGACGGTAGGGACCGTCCCGCCGACGCCGGTTGGCGTGAGTGCGACCGCGCTGTCGGTGAGTCGCATCGACGTGGGTTGGTCCGACGTGACGGGCGAGACGAGCTACGAGGTGCAGGTGCAAGGCGGGCAGTGGCCGAGCTTCGTCCCCCTCACCACGCTCGCGGCCAACGTGACCGTGTACAGTCACTCGGATGCTGTGAACCTGGCCCCGGGCACGCAGTATTGCTACCGGGTGCGGGCCGTGAACGCCACGGGGCCCTCGGCCTGGTCGACGACGCGGTGTGCGACCACGCTGGGTGGAATTCCGGCCGTTCCGGGAAACGTCGTGGCCGTGGCAACGTCTTCGAGCGCGATCGACGTGAGCTGGTCCGACGTGACGGGCGAGACGAGCTACGAGGTGCAGGTGCAAGGCGGGCAGTGGCCGAGCTTCGTCCCCCTGACCACGCTCGCGGCCAACGTGACCGCGTACAGTCACTCGGACGCCGTGAACCTGGCCCCCGGCACGCAGTATTGCTACCGGGTGCGGGCCGTGAGCGCTGCGGGGCCCTCGGCCTGGTCGACGACGCCGTGTGCGACCACGCTGGGGGGAATCCCGGCCGTTCCCGGGAACGTCGTGGCCGTGGCAACGTCTTCGAGCGCGATCGACGTGAGCTGGTCCGACGTGACGGGCGAGACGAGCTACGAGGTGCAGGTGCAAGGTGGGCAGTGGCCCAGTTTCGTGGCGCTGACGACGCTCGGGGCCAATGTGACCGCCTACAGTCACTCGGACGCCGTGAACCTGGCCCCCGGCACGCAGTACTGCTACCGGGTGCGGGCCGTGAGCGGTGCGGGGCCCTCGGCCTGGTCGACGACGCCGTGTGCGACCACGCTGGGGGGAATCCCGGCCGTTCCGGGTAACGTCGTGGCAGCGGCAATGTCATCGAGTCGCATCGACGTGAGCTGGTCCGACGTGACGGGCGAGACGAGCTACGAGGTGCAGGTGCAAGGTGGGCAGTGGCCGAGCTTCGTCCCCCTGACCACGCTCGCAGCCAACGTGACCGCGTACAGTCACTCGGATGCCGTGAACCTTTCCCCAGGCACGCAATACTGCTACCGGGTGCGGGCCGTGAGCGCTGCGGGGCCCTCGGCCTGGTCGACGACGCCGTGTGCGACCACGCCGGGGGGAATCCCGGCCGTTCCGGGGAACGTCGTGGCAGTGGCAACGTCGTCGAGCGACATCGACGTGCGTTGGAGCGACGTGGCAAACGAGACGAGCTATGAACTGGAGTGGGCGACGACATCGAGCGGTC
>JADZAN010000044.1 GCA_020852815.1 Gemmatimonadaceae bacterium
CGAAGAGGTTTTTTTGAAGCCCAAGCGATAGGTGTAAGATTCGCACCGCGCTTTCCGCCTTCCCCGCACTGGGGCATGACGTCGACCCGTTTGTTGAACCCCTTCGATGAGCTTATCGGCTCAAAAAAGTCGGTCTCTTCGTTCCGTACGTAGTAGTTTCCGCCCAGAATGTACCGGGCGTACCTGGCGCGGTCAATTCACGTCGCGCGCACCCCTCTCCATCCCTCTAATGGACCTCGGCATCCTCGCCGCGCTCGCCATGCTTGCCGTATGGGCATTTGCCACGTTCACGACCGAAGCGACCGGGTGGGTACACGCGCTGCTGACGGTCGGCGTCTTCCTCCTCATCTGGCGGATCGTGGTTCGTGGCACACCGGCATCTCGCGACGCCGAGTCGGCCCAATCGACGCACTCCTCCCGGAAAGGGACGAGCGGGAAGCCGTAACGTCACGCGCTGTTGCGCTGCTGTCGCACTGTGCGCGGGTTACATGGCGTAACGGAAATGCCCGTCATGTATCGGCGCTCCATGTGGCGTGGCGTCGGTCGCGCCGCAACAGATGACGGCCTCAGGTAATCACGCGAGGCGCACGCGGCGAGGTTGGTTCGTTAGGCACGAAGCGCGCGTGGCGCGCGTGGCGCGTGTGGCGCGTGTGGCGTGCGTGGCGCGTGTGACGTGCCGACGCCGGCGGAACGCTCTCAGATCTCCCAGTTGCTGAGCACCATCCCGGGGGCGCGCGACTCGTCCGCCCCCGCCATCACCATGCGCAGGTCGGTCCAGCGCACGCGTGCGCCGAGCGCCACGAGCGCGCGATAGGCCTCGCCGTATTCGCCCTGGACGCGGATGGCCACGCGCCGGGTCCCCGCCTGTCGCGCCGCCCCCATCAGGAGCGCTGCCATGTTCGCGATGTCGTCCTCGCGCGCGAGGGCGAGCTTGAGCACGCGCAGCTCCTCTCGCGAACGCCCTTCCACCAGCGGCGCCGCGTGGAAGAGCGCGAACCCCACCACCTCGCCCCGTTCCACGCGCAGCACGACGTCGCCGAGGCCGAGCTCGAGGGTGAGTTGCAGCTCACGGGTAAAGTCGTGGCCCGGGAGCTGCTGCTGCGTGAGCCGCAAGCATTGCTGGATGATGTCGCTGCGGTCACGTGGTGGAAGCGTACCGAGCAACGGGACCGCCACGTCGGTCGTGGCCGACTCCAGCGTGACGGTGATCGTCAGCCGCCCGGGGACGAGGCCCAGCCGCGAGTAGAAGCCGATGTTGTCCATCGTGCGCGGCATGGTTTCGAGTCCGATGATGCGCGCCTCGTGCTCGCGCAGCCAATCGATCCCGGCCTGCACGATGACCTTTCCCACACCGGTCCCCTGCCACTCGGGGCGCACCGCGAGCGGCCCCATCCACCCTTCCACGCCGGAGAGGTGCGCGATGTTGAACGCGACGATCTCGTCGCGCTCGTCGCGCCACAGCATGGCCCCCCCGTTGGCATCCTCGATGGCGTAGCGCCAGATCGACGGATTGAGGTAGGGGACGCGCACTCCCACCATTCCGTCGCGGCGATAGCGCTCGGTGAACGCATCGCTGAAGACGCGATTGAGCGGGTCGATGTCGGTGAGGCGTGCGGGAAACGGGCCGCTGATGTTGCGCAGCGATCGCCAGGGGGTGGAGGTGGTCACGCCCTCATGCCTCCTCTCCCGCTTCCTCGAGCGAGAACGACCCCTCGATCACGCCGGCCATTTCCGGTTCGGGCTGTCGCACGCGGGCGCTCCCGTTTTCCTCGTCGTACTCCACGGTGATGACGCGATCGAGCCCCTCGCGCACCGACTCGATGTGCGTGATGAGGATGACCTGTTCAAAGCGATCCTGCAGGCGGCGCAGCAGTTCCACCACGTTGTGGCGCCTCACTTCGTCGAGCGAACCGAACACCTCGTCGAGCACGAGGAGCGAGAACGACTGGCCGGCCCGCTCGGCGATCATCTGCGAGATCGCCAGCCGCAACACGAGGTGCGCCACGTCCTCCTCGCCGCCGGAGATGACCGGCTTCGGCTCGCCGTCTTCCAGCACGATGATGTTGTACTGGTCGTCGAGTTCCAGCTCGTTGTAGCGATGGTCGGTGAGCTCGGCGAGGAAGGCGCTCGCCAGTTCGGACAGCTCGGGGCGCAACTGGTGATTGAGGTCGGTGCGCAGGTCGGAGAAGGCGCGATCGAGTTCCTCGTGCAGGCGCTTCTCTCCCTGCAGCGCATCGTGCGCCGCCTGGGCGCGGTCGTACTCGCCCTGGGCGCGCTCCGCGTGCTGCAACGCGGCGCGCGCCGCCTGCACTTCTCCCTTGGCGCTGGCGACGGCGATCTCCGCGGCGCGCGCCTCGGCCAGCGTCGTCTCCTGCCGTTCGCGCAGCTCCAGGTAGTCCTGCTCCGAGAAGGCGATGGCGTCGTGCGCGGTGCGCAGTTCCCGCGTGCGCTGGCGCAGCGTCTCCGCCTCGGCCGCTGCGGTGGTGCGATCGCCCACCAGGCGCGGCTCGCGTTCGAGCAGCGTGCTCAGCCGCGTGGCGCGGTCGTTGAGCGGGGCGAGCCGGTCGACCTCGGCCCGCAGCGCGGCGTGCCGCTCGGCGTCGTAGCCGGTGGGGATGGCAGCCAGTTCGCGCGTGAGCTGTTCGTGCCGCTGCTCCTTGGTGGCCAGGTCGCGGGTGAGCTGAGACAGCTCCTGCACCCCGCCCTGCACGCGCGCCAGTTGACGCTCGAGCGACCCGACTTCGCCTTGCAGCTCGCGGCGTCGTTCGTCGAGCTGTCGCACCTCGGCGGGCATCTGGTCGAGCTGTTCCAGGCGCGTGTTGTAGTAGCGCCCGTCGACCGTGATGGTCTCCATCTGCTCATCGAGGCCGTCGAGCACCGTGCGGAACGACTCCCCCAACACGCGGGTGCAGGTGGGGCAGATCCCGTCCTCGCCCAGGTCGAGGACCTTGTCGCGCTGGAGCTTGAGCTCCTGGTACTGCCGGCGCAGGGCGTCGCGCTTGGTCTCCGCCTCCTGGCGGTCGCGGACCCACTCCGTGCGCCGTGCCTCCACCTGGCCTAACGATTCCTCGAGCTCGCGCCGCTTGCGCTCCAGCGCCTCGGTGACCTCCTCCTCGAGCTGCGGGGCGCGCGCCACCTTCTCGCGCCGTTCGCGCAAGCGCACGAGGTCCTCGCCCAGCGAGCGCTCGGCCTCGACCAGCGTGAGGCGGCGCCCTTCCTCACGTGCCAGGTCCTCGAAGCGACGGAACTCGGCCGCGACCGAGGCCAGCGGGATCAGTTCGCCGGCCAGCGACTCCAGCTCCGTGCGCGCCGTGGCGATCTCCGAGAGCTCGGCGTCCAGCCGCTCGAGGTCGCGCGTGCGCGCCGCGTCGGCGCTCTCCACCACCCGCAGCTCCCCCACCAGTGCTTGCAGCTGCTCGCGCGCGGCCTGCGCCTCCTGCCAGCTGGGCGCCATGGCCCCCAGCGCCGTTCCCGCCTCCTGCAGCCGCCGTTCCGCGCCTTGCAGCTGGCCATCGGCCACGCGCGTGCGGTCGCGCGCCTCGGCCAGGGCGCGCGCAATCGCGTCGGGATCGGGCATCATCGTGCGCAACCCCGACAGCTGCGCCACGATGAGCTTGCGCTGCTCGCGCACCAGGTCCTGCGCCGTGCGCAGCTTCTCGTACCCCAGGACGCGCGACAGGAACTGCGCCCGATCCGACGGCTTCATGGCCGCCATCACGTTGAGTTCCTTCTGCCCCGTGAAGTACGTGTTGAAGAACTCGCCGCGCGTCATCCCCAGCCGCCGCTGCAGCAGCTCGGTGACGGCGGTGAGCGAGTTGGCGATGGGCTGGTCGGCGCCGTCGAGATACAGTTCGGCGTTGGTGAGCCCGCGCACCACGCGATAGCGGTGCCCGGCCAGCTCGAAGTCGAGCTCCACGCGCACCGCGGCGCGCGCGGCCGCCCGGTTGAAGCGGATCGAGTCGCGCGTCCCGCGCGCCGCCCCCTGGCCGTACAGCGCCCAGGCAATCGCCTCGAGCAGCGTCGTCTTCCCCGCCCCGTTCGGCCCGATGATCCCCGTCAAGCCGAGATCGAACTCGATGCGCGTGTCCGCGTGCTGGCGGAAGTTGACGAGGTGAAGGGAGTTGAGCCTCACGCGTCCGGCTCCCCCGCGGCGCCGCCGCTCGAGGCGAGCGCCGCCGTCTCCTCCCGCTGCTCCGCTTCGGACATGTAGGCCAGGGCGCGCTCCACGAGCTGCTCGCGATCGATGTCGCTGGTGAGCGGGCGCCCGCGGAGCTTGTCGCGCACCATGTCCATCAGCGACGCGCGCCGCCCAGCCGCCCCCTGCCCCACGCTGGCGCGCAGGATGTCCGGGCGCCGCGTGTCGAGGTGGAAGTGCAGCGCGCGCCGCTTGATCTCGCGCAGGAGCTTGTGGTCGATCTCGCGGGCCACGTGGCGCGGGACATCGCGCACCACCTGGCGCACGATCTTGTCCTCGATGCCGCCGGGAATGCGCGCGAGGTTGGCCTTGATGGCCGCGTCGATGTCGGCCGCCGCCATCCCGCGCCCCTGGATCACCGGGAGGTCGAGCAGCGGTCGCGCCGGCTTGATGGGGTGGAACGTGCGCTTGCCCGTTGCCAGGTCGTACTCGAGGAACCCCTTGCCCGGGAGCTTCGCCGCCTTCTCCTCGGCCAGCTCCCCCCACGGATTCGCGCTGGTGTACTCCAACGATCCGCAGTAGTACGCGTTGGGGGCCACCTGGCGATACACGTGGTAGTGGCCCAGCGCGACATACGTCCAGCGCGCCGCGCCCAGCTCCTCGGGGGTGATCGCGACCGCGGTCCGCTCGGCGTGCACCGCAGCCGGCGGAAGGACTCCCTCCACCTCACCGTGCAATACCAGCACGTTGCAGCTCACGGAGGGATCCGGCTCGAGCTGCACCCGCTGCGGCACTCCCGGGTCGGGCACCGCGAGAATCGACAGGTCGCGCTCGGGAAAGGCCAAGCGCTGCGCCTCGCCCTCCACCACGTGAATCCCCAGCGGCGCGAACAACCGGAGGATGCACCCGGTCTCGGCCGCGCGCGGCGAGTCGTGGTTCCCCGCCACCAGCACCACCACCGCCTGCGGCAGCGCCTGCGTCAGTCGCGCAAACTGCGAAAAGGCGTGCAGGATGGCCGGATTCGGCGGCCGCACGTTATGGAAGATGTCGCCCGCGATCACCACGATGTCGGGGGCGAGCGCGATGATGCGGTCCACCACGCCGCGAAAGACCGTCGCAATGTCGGCCTCGCGCTGGTTGATCCCAGCGGGCGTCTGCCGCTGGAACTGCCGGAATCCGAGGTGCAGATCGGAAAGGTGGACGAGGCGCATGAAGGTCGGAAATATACCCGTGGCGCGATCGTACCGCCCCGCGGCGCGCCATGCGTTCCGGTCGCGCCGCGCCCCACGGTTCACATCACGCGCATCCACTGCGTGATCTTCATGCGAACGCGCAACGGCGGCGTATCCTTCCCACGCCCCGTCACCAGCGACCGCAGCGAGATCACCGTCCTCGCCTCGGCGATCCACCCGCGTCGCCGGTCCAGCAGGAGCGTTGCCGTCACGTTCCCCGACGTCTGCACGAATCCCCCCTCTCCCGGCGACGCCGTCTTCCCCGCACCCCCTCCCCCCTGCATGGGGCCCGACCGTACCAGGCGCCCCTTCATCGAGATGAAGGCATACTCGCCGGAGCGAGAGAGCGAGTCGAACCGGAAGGTGGCGGTGAGCGTGGCGTTGGCGCGCCCGTCAGGGGCCGCGGCCAAGGGGATGTCGACCGAGCGGTTCCACGTCGCCCCCGGGGCGATGGAATCGGCGGGGAGCGTGGCCGGCAGCTGCGAGAGGAGCGATCCCACCGCGGGCCCCGCCCACGCATCGGTCCCCGCCACCGTGGTCGACCCGTCGGGGGCCACGCGGAAACGGAAGCGTTGCCCCTGCAGCGCGCGCGCCTGCCGCAGGACGTCGGACTGGAAGCCGCCATTGTCCTCGATGCGCACCGAATCGGCGACGGCGAGCATCGTCGCCCCCGACGCGTCCGACGACTCGACCGACAGTCTCGCCAGCATCACCAGCGAGGTCACGTCGGCCGCGGTGCTGTCCTCGGCGCCGCGCTCGCTCACCCCCATCTCGATCGTCTGGTCGAGGCGCAGGCGCAGGAGGTCGCCCGGCCGGGGGCGCAGCTGCAACACGAGCGGGCTCCCCCCCAGCGTCGATGGCACGGACGACGGCACCTGCGCCCCCAGCGGGGAGGCCCAGCCCACGAGCATCCCCACGCCGGCAAGCGCGGCGAAGCGCCGCGCGCGCGTCGCGCGACGCCGCTCGACCCGGGCGCCACTCACCGACCGGTGACCCTGCCCGCTGTGCATCACTAGGTGCCGTATGGATCGCCGAGGGGAGCCGGGCGCAACGGACGCACCGGCGCAGGCGTGGCGCCCCTGGATGCCACGACGGAGCGGAACTGCGAGAGGAAGTGTCCCTTCACGTCAGCGGGACGTTCGCGCATGGTGCGGTCGCGCGCGCGCAGGATCGTCGCCTCGTCGTACATCCCCTCGAAGACGTGGGCGATCGGCGCCAGGGTGAGCTGCGGATCGAGCGTCCGCAGCTGACGGAGCACCGCTTCGGCGAGCGTTGGCTCCTCGCCCTGCGGGAAGCGCTCCGCCCCCTCGCGCCCGGAGAGCATGGCCGGGCGCGGGAAACGCACGAAGATCGGCTGCGCGAAGTGCGGGTGCCGCACCATCAGTTGCCCCTTCCCGAGCGTGGCCAGCTTGGTGCGCGTCGACGCGCCGAGCACCGCATAGCCTGGCGTGGCCAGCTCGTCTGGGTCCATGCGCCCGTAGATCGCCGTCCCCGAGTTCCCCACCACGCGCCGATGCACCTGCGACCGGAACTGCTGCGCGCTGAACAGCACGAGCCCCAGGTACCGCCCGCGTTCGGCGATATCGAGGAGCATCTTGCGCACATACGTGTCCGGGCCGTCGCCCGGGGCGTACTTGTTGAGTTCATCGACGAAGACGACGATGTGATCGACACCGAGCGTCCGGCGCTCGAGGTGTTCGCGCAGCTTGGATACGACACGCGCGAAGATCAGGTCCTGCGCGTCTTCCTCGAGGCTGGCGACGTCGATCACATACACCGCCCGGTCCTCGAAGCTCCCGAACGGAAGGTCCGAGGCGTGGCCGTCGTTCGTGACGAGCCCCTCGCAGCGCGTGGCGATGTTCACCAGCCGGTTGCGCACCTTGCGGATCGTCGCCACGTGATGCGTGCGCCACTGCTCGCGGTTGGCACCCTCCATCGCGTCGATCAGCTCGCGGAAAAAGGCGTCCAGGTCGGCGAATGAGCGCACCTGGAAGTGGCGCCCGCCCAGCAACGGGTCGGTGAATGGCTGGTCCACCACGCGCGAGGCAACGAAGTCGATCAGCGCATCGGCCTTGGCGTCGATGTCGTCCTTGTTCAGCAGCACCTCGGCAAACTGCATCACCTCGCGCAGCCCCCAGGTGAGCGGCGAGACGTTGTGCTGCAGCGCGGGATTGGAGCGGAGCGTGTTGAGCGCGAATCCCCTGGCCTTGTAGGGCGCGAAGTAGCGCACGTTGGCGAACGGCGCCGCTGGCACGCCCAGTCGCTCGTACATCGCCCGGTCGTGCTCCTCCAGCGAGGCCGCCTGGTCGAGGAAGCAGAGGTCGGGCCCCTTCACGTTGAACGCGACCGCGGCCACCGATCCCTTCGACTGAGGGAAGTGCGCGAAGATCGACGCGAGCAACCACTCCACCGCCGACGTCTTGGTCGCGAGTCCGGACACTCCGGTGATGTTGAGGTGCGCCGCCTCGGGGCCGAGGAGAAAGTCCGCGTCGAGATAGACGGGCGACTCCATGCCACCGGCGCGGTAGAGTCCGACGGGGATCCCGGTGCCCTCCCCGTCGCGCAGGTAGCCATCCATGCGCAAGGCGATGGCGACATCGCGATCGTGGGCCAGAAAGACCTGCCCCATCGGCACCGGCTGCAGCGGCTCATCCGGGACGTGGCGCAGCACCGCCGCGGTGTACAGGCGGATCTCCGCGCGCTCCGTCGCCGCGCGAGAGGCGCGAGCGGGGTCACTGTCGGAGCCGATGACGTCGTGCAGCGGGGAGACGAGGTCCGAGTACGACATGCCGTCGGTGACGACGCCGTACACCTTCGGCAGCACCCCGTCGATGGCGTTCGCGCCCTCCACGCGCACGATCGTCCCGATCCCGACGGGTGAGTTGAGCGCCGTCCAGAAGTGGAACTCATGCGTCGTGTTGGGACGGCGCTCCGTTGCCACGACGCGCCCTAGAAGAAGGGGCGGGACGTCGAACGGCGCTTCGCTGCGAGGGTCGTTTCGGGGGTCGCGGGCGGGCGATTGGTGCGTCGATGCGGACATCGGCTCAGGCGCGATTCGGGAGGCGGGGCGCGAGGAAGGTAGCGCGCGGCGACAAGGTGTGACGCGCGCGCCAATGGTACGGCGTGATCACGACGAACCCAGGCGCCCGAGCGTGGCGCGCAGGTAGACCTCGCAGTCGCGGATTCCATACGCCATGGTGTCCCATCGCGCGTCGGGGAGGGCGAGCGGTGACGCCTCTGCGGCGACCCACTGCGACACCTCGTCACACGCCGCGTCGGCGTCGGGCGCAATGGCTGCCAGCGCCGCCAGCGACAACTCGATGCGCGCCAGTCCCCACAGCGGGTCGTGCCCTCCGCTCGGGCGCAGGCGCAGGTACCACGAGGCCACCGGCTCGCGCCAGCGCGACTCCACGACGAAGAGCGACGATCGCTCGTTCGCGCGGAGCGCCATTACCGTTGCCAGCGCGGCGCCGGTGGCGTACAGCGTGTGGTGCGACTTGATGACCCCCACGGCGCGCGCCCCGCCGAGCACCGTGGCCGACGGGGAGAGTCCGCCATCGACATAGAGCGGGGCGTGCGGCGTAGCCGCGCACCATTCGTCGGCCAGCCGCTGCTCGAGCGCCTCGCGCCCGCGCTGCACCAGTTGCACAGCGCGACGCAGCATCTGCTGGGGATGGAGCTCCTCGAGGGGAAGGTTGTCCTCGGTGGTGTCGACGAGCGGCCGTTCCGTTGCCTCCAGCGCCGCGGTGACCGCGCTCGGGAGCGCCGCGACCGGCGCGAAGATCGCCTCGTCGGTGAGCGGGAGGTCGCCCCAGGTCACCAATCGCCGATCGACGCGCGCGCGCACCACCGCCCCCGATCGCCCATGCACGATGGGGACGGTGCCGACGTAGGCGAGGACGCGACTCTCCTGCACGCCATCGAGGAAGGCGGCGAAGGCGCCCGGCTGTGGATCGTTGGGCGAAGGCGCCAGGAGCGCGTGCGCGCGCATGGCAGCGTCGCACAGGAGGGGGGCGGCGCGGGTGCGCGGGGCGTCCTGCGCGGAGAGCGAGACCTCGAGGGCGGCACCGCCGGGATCGACCGCGTGTGCCAGCGTGCCTAACGCCTCGCGCAGCGCGCGCGCCGTCAGTTGACGCCGATGTCCCACGCCTGCTCGAGGTCGCCCCTGGAGTACGCCCGGAAGGCCGTCAGCGTCTGCGTGCGCGTGATTCCCGCAACGGCGGGGAAGCGCTCGGTCACCACTTCGGCGATCTGTTCGTAGTTAGGCACCTTCACGATCGCGACCAGGTCCCATTCCCCCGACACCGAGTACACCTCCTGGACCCCGTCGATGCCGGCAATGGCGCGCGCCGTGTCGGGAATGTGCTTCGGGTCGGCCTTGATCAGGACAATCGTGGTGATCACGGTTCGTCGGGAAACGGGGGAACGTCGAGGAGCCACAACCCAGCCATGCGGTCGCGACGGTCGATGTCGACCAGGAGGTCGCGCGCGATGCGCACGGTCCGGGTCTCGCGCGTGGCGCCGAGCCGGAAATGTATCGTGCGCTCCGCCCGGTCCGCTTCCGCCTGCAGATGCGTGTTCACCTCGACGGCGACGCGCTTTCCCTGCTCCACGGCACCGACGATGACCGTGCCGTCCTCGACCTCTCCCGGGGGCGCCAGGTCGGCGCGCTTCTTCACGTCGGGCCAGACGGCGACCTCAACGCCGCGGATCCGACCGGCGCGGACGTCGAGGATGAGCCAGGAACCGTCGCTCCCTTCCAGCTCGAGGGCGGTCGACCTCGGCCGCTCCGCCGGCTCGGGGGCCCGCACGACGGCGGAGAGGATGTCGGTGTCGGCATCCCAGGTGTACTCGACGGCTTCGGGGGCCCCGACGCACGGTTCGACGCGCACTGGGATGTTCACGTCCCCTCCTCGCTCCACTGGGTGGGCTTCGAGCGCGATCGCTTCTCCCATAATACGCCCGGTACCGCGAGTCCGAACAGAGCGGAGACCGGCCACCGCCGGCCACCGCCGGCCACAGCCAGCCACAGCCGGCCACAGCCGGAGTGGAGCAGTTCGCGAAACCCAGCCCTCCCAGGCGGCCGGTGCCTGGCGGAGCGGAGGTGTGCCAGGCCTCGCCGACCTGCGACGCGCTGAAACGCTAGCCCCTGAGCGACTTCCAGAGACGGATGGCGCGCGTGACCCCCTCGACCACGTCACCTTGCGGCGCGGCGTAGGAGGCGCGGACCCACTCCGGATTCTGGAAGGCGGCGCCGGGAACCATTGCCACCCCCTCGTCCTCGAGCAGGCGCGCGGCGAAGGCTGACCCGGGCTCCGCGTGCCCCGGGAAGGCCGCCGCGACATTGAAGTAGAAGTAGAACGCTCCCGCGGGCCTAACGAGCGGAAGCGACGGCTCGGCGGCGAAGACGGCGAGCCCGGCATCGCGCCGCACGCGGTACTGCGCCACCATCGCCGCGATCTCCGAGGCCGATTCACCAAGGCGCGAGAGCGCGGCGAGCGCACCGTACTGCGAGATCGACGCCGTGTGGAAGGTCGCGTGCGACTGGAACGCCGTCATCGCCTTGGACAGCGCGCGCGGCGCCACCGTCCACCCCACGCGCCACCCCGTCATGGCGTATGCCTTGGCCACGCCGTCCACCACGACCAGGTGGTCGCGCGCTTCGGCCACGTGCAGCGCGCTCGGCGCCTCGCCCTCGTAGCTGATGCGACGGTAGATCTCGTCGCTGATCACCCACCAGCCGCGCGTGCGCGCCAGCGCCAGGATGTCCCGCAGCTCGCGGGTCGTGTAGACGGCACCCGTGGGATTGCACGGCGAGTTGAGCATGAGCCCGCGCGTGCGCGGCGTCGCGGCGGCGGCCAGCATCTCCGCCGTCACCTTGAGGTCGTTGGCGGGGTCGCCCATGACCGCCACCGGGGTGGCGCGCGCCAGCTGCACCATCTCGTAGTACGACGTCCAGCTGGGGGTCGGGATGAGCACCTCGTCGCCGGGCCCAAACAGGCAAAAGCATGCGTTGAACAGCGACTGCTTGGAACCGTTGGAGACCACCACGTCGAGCGGCGCGACGTCGGCGGCGGCCGGCCCGTACGAGCGCGTCAGCTCGGCGATCGCCGCGCGCAGCGCAAGGATCCCCTCCGTGGGCGTGTAGTGCGTGTGCCCGGCATCGATGGCCGCCTTG
Organism: Gemmatimonadaceae bacterium; assembly: GCA_020852815.1. NCBI lineage: Bacteria > Pseudomonadati > Gemmatimonadota > Gemmatimonadia > Gemmatimonadales > Gemmatimonadaceae > Gemmatimonadaceae bacterium. Next base: position 11,546 of record JADZAN010000044.1, read on the forward strand.
GCCGCCTCGCGAATGAAGCGCGGGGTGTCGAAATCCGGCTCCCCCGCGCCGAGGTCGACGATCGCGCGCCCCTCGGCCTTGAGGGCCTTGGCGCGCTGCGAGACGGCAATCGTCGCCGACTCCCGAAGGAGGGCGATGTTGGGAGACGGCGAGAATTCGAGGGCCATGGCGTGGATATCGGTGGACTTGGGCGCTCGCACGATAGGAGCCGGGTCGCGAAGAGCGTATCTTACTCGTTCTTGCAGGACCAACGCGAGCGCACGCGCGACGTGCGCGATTGACAAGTGAGGCTTTGTGGAGCAGGACGAGAGCGGCGTGGCGAAAAGCCAGCACGTGGTGCACGTGCTACCGCCGGGAGATGCACGCCAGGCTGGCGTGGTGGGCCCCCAGGTGCAGCGGGCCGGGAAGGAAGGAGAAGGAGTGCAGGTGCTCGTGCTGACGCCGAGCGCCGAAACCGCCGCCTGGATCGCGCGGCTGGTCAACAGCGCCGCCAGCGACGAGTCGGTGTTGCTGGTCCCGGTCACGGCCCCGGCGCGCGCGGCGCGCCGCCTGGCCGCCGGCGTGCGCGCGCTCGCGGCGACCCCCGCCGATGCCCTGGCGCTCGTGCGCGGGGCCGCGCTCAAGCTGGAGGGGCTCCAGACGCTGGTGATGGTCGACGGCGTCGAGCTGCTCGACAGCGCCAGCGAGGCGCTGGCCACCCTCGTGAGCGAGCTCCCACGCGGCGCGGAGCGCGTGCTCATTGCCAGCGCGTTCGATGAGGCGCTGGAGAGCTTCGTCGAGGCGCACATGCGCCGCGCCCGGCGCATGACGTACGAACCGCTCCCCACTGCCGGCGGGAACCTGCAGTACTTCGTGACCTCGCGCGGCGAGCGCGCGACGGCGCTGCGCCGCCTGCTCGACGTCCTCGATCCGGCGCGGGCGACCGTGGTATGCGAGGAACCCTTCACGGCGGCCGCCCTGCGCGCGCTTGCGTCCATTGGCTACCGCGGCGACGACGCCACCGTGCGTCTGGCCACCGGGGCCATCGACGCCCACGAGCCGCTGATCGTCGCGTTTGGCGCGCCGGCGAGCGGCGCCGCGCTGCAACGCCTCACCGACGCCACGCCCAGGCAGTGCGTCGTCCTCGTCTCGCCGGAGGAACTCGCCGGCTTCTTGCGGCTGGCGGGGCCGCGCGCGACGCCGCTGGCGCTGTCGACCGTCCCGGTTGCCGCGCGCGCCGCCGACGAGGCGCTCCGCGACGAGCTGCGAAGTGTGCTCAACGCGCGCGCCCTGCACCGCGAGGTGCTGACGCTGGAGCCGCTGCTGGCCGAGCGTGATGCCGTGGAAGTTGCCGCGGCGGCGCTGCGCATGCTCGAGGTCGAACGCGAGAAGGGGAAGTCGAAGAAGAGCGCGCGCGTCGTCGAGGCGCCCGCCGTTGCCGCACCCACCGAGCGCGTTGCCCCCGCCGGCACGTCGTACACGCGACTCTTCATCAACGTGGGAGAGCGAGACGGCGCGCGGAAAGGCGACTTTGTCGGGGCCATTACCGGCGAGGCGCAGGTTGCCGCCGACTCCCTGGGGAACATCGAACTGCGCGACACCTTCACGATCGTCGAGGTGGCGTCGGAGCTGGCGCAACAGGTAATCGGCGCGCTCAACGGCACCTCGATTCGCGGACGCAAGGTGATGGCGCGCGAGGATCGTGGTCCCACCGAGCGCGAAGGAGCCCCGCGTGAGGGGCGCTTCGATCGTGGCGATCGCCCGGATCGTGGCGATCGTGGCGGGCGTCCGTTCCGCGGTGGCGAGCGCGGCGATCGCGGGGGCGATCGTCCGGCGCGTGGCGGGTTCCGTGGTGGTTTCGGCGCGCGCGGCGAACGGAGCGATCGTGGTGATCGTGGTGATCGTGGCGATCGTGGTGAGCGTGGTGAGCGTGGCGATCGCGGCGATCGTGGACCGCGCGGCGGCGATCGCGGTGGTTTCCGCGGCGGCGATCGCGATCGTGGAGGCTTCCGCGGAGGCTTCCGCGGCGGATTTGGTGGCGGCTTTCGCGGTGAGCGGAGCGATCGCGGCGATCGCGGTGATCGGAGTGATCGCGGTGAACGCGGCGGCTTTCGCGGGCCGCGCCGGGATCGCGACGAGCCCGGCGGTCCGCGCGCGATTCACGAGTCGCGTGAGTGGAGCGAACGCGGCGATCGGCTGCGCCACTCCCGCGCTCGCCGCGGTGAGGACTGATCCAGGCGTTCGCATGAGCGCCACACGGGAGACACGGCACGGATGACGACACTGCAGCTGACGGGCGGTTGGATCGAGGTGATCGCCGGGGTGATGTTCAGCGGCAAGTCGGAGGAACTCATGCGCCGCGTGCGGCGCGCGATCATCGCCCGCAAGCGCGTCCAGGTGTTCAAGTCGCACCTGGACGACCGCTATGCGGGACTCCTCCGGGTGTCGAGTCACGACGGACGGTCGGTGGACGCCATCCCGGTCGATTCAGCGGCGCAGGTTGCCGCCCGGATCGACCCGATGGCGCACGTGATCGCGATCGACGAGGCGCAGTTTCTCGATGAGGGGATCTGCGACCTCGCGACGTCGCTCGCCAACCGCGGGCGGCGCGTCATCCTCGCCGGGATAGATACCGACTTTCGCGGGGAGCCGTTCGGCCCCATGCCGCGGCTGCTCGCCATTGCCGAGGTGGTCGACAAGCTGCACGCCATCTGCGTTCTCTGCGGCGCACCGGCGTGCCGCAACCAGCGCCTGATCCACGGCGAGCCGGCGGCGTGGGACTCCCCCGTCATCATGGTGGGGGCGGCCGATTCGTACGAAGCGCGATGTCGTGCCTGCCACGTGGTGCGCCGGCGGGACGAGGCGCAGCGCGCGCTGGGGATCTGACGGCACATCCGTCCGCGCGGCGCTGGACGCGCGCATCCGCGGGTCCCCACAAACAGGCAACGGCGCCCCCCGGGCGCCGTTGCCTGTTTCCATCCCCTGCGTGGTCGCCCGTGCCTACGGCGACGATTGCAGCCGGCGGTAGAACTGGGCGACACCGATCGCGTTGAACTGCGCCGGGTCGATCTCGTAGAACTCGTTGTCCAGATAGCGCCCGGTCAACGGGAAGTATGGCGGTGAGTCGACGTCGAGGCAGGCGTCCTTCACGCGGTTTTCTGCATACCCGGTGTAGCCGCCGGCAAAGGTCGCCGAGATGACGCGCTGGATCACGCCGCCCGCCTGGTTGATGCACCCGCCCGAGGTCTGCGCGCTGTTGGGGGGGACGGGGGTGCAGAGGCGCCCCGCGTTAGGCCCGGAGCTCAGCGCCTCCACGCCGAACGTGGCGTTGGTGTTGCTCACGCCCACGAGCGTCACCGCGTGGAGGAAGAAGTCCTGGTCGTTGTCGAAGAAGCGCGCGTTCGACGCCCCCGTGCCGTCCACGAAGCGCGGTCGGTTCACGGTGTTGTCGGCAATGTAGAGGTTGCCCCCGGTGATGATCCCGAGGAGGTTCTGGCAGATGGGGAGCGACGCCGGGTTCGTCACGTAGACGAGGTCGTCGATGAACTCGCCGTTTCCGGAGATGTAGAGCGTCGCGCGTCCGCGGAACTGCCCGCTGAGGAAGATGTCCCCATTGACGTAGATGACGCCTTTCGAGTTCAGGTTCTGCGTCCGGTGCACCGGCCACAGATACGGCTCCTCGACGGCCTGACGACGAGTGGCGCCCGCGGTGAAGAACGACGCGCCAAACCCCGCCCACGATCTCCACGATCCGGTCTTGGTCACCGCGGTGAAGGTGGTGTCCTCCCCACCCCGCTTCGAAGCGTTAGGGAGCGTATCGATCGACTGCCCCGCCGCCGCCGGGAAGGCGTTGAGCAGTCCGGGGCGTTCGACGGGCATCAGGTACGGGTCGCCAGCGGGGAAGCAGCGCGGCGTGCCGGTGGTGTAGGCGCTTCCGTTCTTCAGCAGCGCCGCCGAGTTGTTCGCGTACCCGCCACTCCCCGGTTGGTAGTTCCGCAGGTAGGCGATCGCGTTGGGACGCGAGCCCGGGCGCCCCAGGACGGCCTGCGTCAGGGTGTCGATGAACCAGCGGTAGCGCTTGTCGAGCGTGTCGTGCGCGGCGAGCGGCATGAACATGGCGCGCGCCGGGTTGCCCATCTGGTAGAACACGCCACACTGGTTCTGGATCACGCTCTTGTTGATCGTGGTGCCGGCGGCGAGGATGTTGTCGAACCGCGAACCGTTCGTGGTACCCGCGCGCACGAAGGCGGTATCGGTCCCGCCGGTCACGTACGGGGTGGCGGAGCTTCCCGTTGCCCAGGGGTTGGTGGTGGCGCCGGCGCGCGCCTCGAAGACGCGGAAGTAGCCTTCGGCGGGGCCGGTGAGGAGGCCGTCGCCATCGAGATCGACCGCGGTGAACTCCATGCGTGTCGCTCCGGTGGAGGCGACGCGCGCTGGCGGTGTGTAGGCCAGATTGGCCGACGCCGCGTAGCCCGGCATCCACGCGAGCTTGGACACGGTGGGGAACGGAATGCGCGGCGCGTTGGGGTAGCGATGCCCGGCCGAGGGATACTGCGCCGTCCCCGTCACCGTGTTCACCGCACTCACCGTGTCGGTGTACACCGGGCCCGGTGCCGAGCCGCACGACTGCCAGTCCGCGTTGGAGTGTGCGCGACCGCGGACAATTTCGCCCGTGGTGTAACACCCCGGCGACCAGCGGTCGGTGAACATCGCGTAGCGCGCGAAGTTCTCCGCCTGCAGCTCGAGTCGGCGCACGTGACGCGCGCCGCCGTTGTCATACGCCACCGCAACCAACTCGACAAAGCGACCGTACTGCCCGGTGGAGTTGCCTCCCACGCCGGCATAGAGGTCCACGCGCACCTTGGGCACCGTTCCCCCGCCTGCCTGCGTCACCGTGGATCCGTTCAGGATCTGGACGTAGAGCGAATCGGGGAGGACGAAGGTGGTGTCGGTCATGATGCGGCTCTTGCCGAGCGCCAGCGCCCACTCGGCGGCGTAGCGGTAGTCGCGCTCTCGGTCGTAGAGCTTGGAGAGGATGGCCGTGCCGCCCGCCATGTAGATGGCCGAGATGGCGAGCCCGCCTAACGCGAACGTGAACACCATCGTCAGCATGAGCGCCGATCCGCGCCTCGTGCGCAGGCGCAGGCGGAACTGCAGGAGTCGCTGTCGCATGGGTGGCTCTCCCTAGTGCGTGATCGTCGAGCTCATGCGCATCGACGAGTTGGCGGGTGAACAGTCCTGGGCGGCGACGCCGTACTGGAAGGTCACGCCGGGCTGGATGTCGAAGTCTTCCCACATGTAGCTCGCCGACTTGGAGCCGCCCACCTGGTCGATGGGCTCATCCCACGGGTTGCCGACGATGCGGCGATACAGGACGTATCGCTCCACGTCCCGCTCCCCCGAACTCTCGTCCGAGGAGGCGGTGAATGTCACCTGCACGCGCGTCACCCCGGACACGGTCACCAACGCCACCGTCGGCGCGCCGGGATTGAGCGGGACGTCGCCGCACGACGAGCGCTGCGCCAGCCCGATGTTGGCCAGCGAGGTTTGCGAATTCACCGAGCGGACGAACGTGGTGGCGCGGTTCTGCAGGTTGTAGCCGTTGAAGACCCCGTTGACCGAGACGCTCACCGTGCGGATCGAGTCGGCAATGCTCCCCACCGCATCCCAGAAGATCGGGAGCGACGCGGTGGGAATCGAATCGATGACACCGGACGGCAGGACGCGGTTGTACCTGAAGAAGGGCTGCGTACCGGTGATGCGAATGCCCGTCGCCACGACCGAGATGGGACCATCGTTCACGCGGCGCCACAGGACGTACATGTTGCTCGACGAGGGCTGCGACGAGTCGGCCGACACCCAGTAGCTCACCGTCTCGGCCAGCGACAGCGAGCGATCGTTCTTGCGGTACGTGTAGTCGGGATACGACTTGCCCGACCACGGCAGCGTGATCGGCGACGACGCGATCATGGTGCGCGTGAGCTGGTCGGCGACGTTGGGGTCGAAGTAGACCGCCTCCACGTCGCTCGTGTCGTTGGCCACGAGGTCGGTGTTGAACGTGACGGCGTATGCGTGCGCCTGCACGATCTTGGGCTGGTTGCGCGGGATTCCCTGCGAGGCATCCATGGGCTGCACGCCGATGCCGATGTTGCGCAGTTCGCGGTCGACGGTGTTCTGCGCGAAGCGCGCCGTCTGCTGCGCGTCGGTGCGCCCCACATCTTGCTGCAGCTGGCGGACCTGCATGGTGAAGAACGGGACGGCGGCCGCGAAGACGCCAATCGTGATCGTCAGCGTCAGGAGCAGCTCGCCCAGCGAGTAGCCGGAGCGCGCCTCGTGCCTGCGGCGCGCGCGACGGGATCGATTCGTGACTCGCATGGCGGCTCCTAGAAGCGCGCGATCGCGGTCGTCTTCTTGACCGGCGTCGGCATGGCAGGGTGGGTGATCGTGACCGTGACCGTCTTGTAGGCGTACTGCGCCGACAGCGTCTGCACGATCGTGGTCACGCGCCGATAGTTCGGGTATCCGCTGATCGTGTTCTCCGTCGTGGCCAGCGAATCCATGGACGTGTAGTTGCGCTCCGCCTTGACGCGCTCCACGCGCGCCGACGCCAGGTCGAGCGCGTTGTTGAGGAGCATGGAGTTCGCGTTGGAACGGGCATACCGGCGACCGTATTCGGCCATCCCGATCAGGCTCGTCCCGAGGATCGTCAGCGCCACCATGACCTCGAGCAACGAAATGCCGCGCCGCACCCAGCGGGGGCGTAGTGCGGTGGATCGTTCGGAACGCACGGGGAATGCTCGCATCAGTTCATCCTCTTCCAGATGGTTCCGTCGTAGCGATATCCGTCGGCCCGCCCCGTGGCTTGCACCACACGCACGAGCCGGAAGTCCGTGGTCGAACCGCGACTCGACGTGAGGTAGACCTCGAGGTCGGTGCTCGCTGCGCCGTCGCGCAGGAACTGGATCGCGGAATAGCCAAGCAGTGTGCAGAGGTTGGAGCCGGAGACTGCCGGCGCCGCCATCCCCGAATAGCTCGTGGGGGGGACCGCGAACTTGGCGCCATCCTCGAGCGGGCGGATCATCTTGCGTTCGCCGCCATCGAAGGTGCAGTTGTTGTTCGCGTCCTCGACGATCACGATCTGGCGCGAGGCGACATCGAAGGCGACCACGACGTTGGTCTGCCGCATGATCGCGTTGCGCTCCGCGGACTGCAGGACCGTGCGCACCGTGCGCAATGCGGCATCGGCGCGGTACTTCTCGTAGTTGAGCCGCGGCACCGCCATTCCAGCGATGATGCTCACCATGATGAGCACCACCGTGAGTTCCAGGATGGTGTACCCCCGGCGAGCCGCCGAGCCTAACGATCGATTGGTCTTGATCCGTCTCATGCAAACTCTCCGGGGGCAGCGGTGCATCACACTCCTGGCGCGAGTTCGCGCACAAGTGCTGCGTTGACAACGCGTTGCGGCCGTTTGATGGACGACGCCACGGTGAAAAGGTTTCGCCGACCGGTGGTCCCTCCCGTCACGTATCGTGCGCGAACCGTAAGAAAGTGCGAGGACGTTCCCGAGCCGTGACTGCCCCCCCCGCTCGGGCGTCCTTGTGACATGGCGTTCGTCACCCCTCTCCCGGCCCCGGCAGCGTGAGCATCGTCGCCGCACTGGTTCCCAACCCGGTGCGACTGTTCCGCCTGCGCGGCGCGTTGCGCCACTACCACTCCGTCGAGCCCTGCGCCGACTGGGGGGCGGTGACGCTCCTGTGCGAACGCCACCCGGTTCAGCTGGCGGTACTCGACGTCTTTGCCACCGGGGGGCTCTCGCTGGAGCCGTTGCGGCACCTCAAGCGCCGATTCCCGGGATTGACGACCGTCGCCTACGTCACGGTCACCGCCGACAACGCGCGCGACCTCTTCGACCTGGGACGCGCCGGCGTGGACGCGCTCATCGTGGCCGACTCGGACGACGATCCCACCACCATCGCGTCGATCGTGGAACAGGCGCAGGCACGAAGCGTGGCGTCACGCCTGCGCCTCGCCCTCGCGCAGGCGCGCCCCACGGTTCGCGACGCCGTCATGCTCGCGGTGACGCGTGCACACGAACGGATGACCACCGAGACGCTGGCCGAGACGCTGTCGCTGTCGCGCCGTGTCCTCGCCAAGCATCTCGAGCAGGCATCGCTCCCCTCGCCGCAGCGCCTCATCACCTGGGGGCGCCTGGTGATCGCGGCACACCTGCTGGAGGATCCGCACCGCAGCGCCGACCGCATCGCCATCGCGCTCCACTTCCCGTCGGGGAGCGCCTTCCGCAACACGTGCCAGCGCTACCTGCACGCCACCCCCTCGGAGATCCGGGCCCGCGGCGGGGCGACCTTCGTGATGGACGCGATGCTGTGCGACACCACCACCGAGGGGGGCGACGAAGGAGAGCCGGCGGTGGCGGAGGGGGACCGCGAGGGGGAGGGGGAGGGGGAAGCTGCCCCGGTCATGTCGATGCGCGGGGCCGGTGGCGAGCTTCACGAAGTGGAAGGCGCCGGTGCTCCCGTCCTGGCCGAACCCGCCGAACCCGCCGACCTCTAGCTGAACCGTCGCGCCAGCACGGCGCACAGGTCACGCAGCGGTGAAATCGCCTAACGCTCGGGGGCTATGGCGAGGCGCAGGAACTCCTCGCGCGTGCGCGCGTCGTCGCGAAAGCACCCCAGCAGCGCCGAGGTGATCGTCTTCGAGTTCTGCTTCTCCACTCCCCGCATCATCATGCACAGGTGGTACGCCTCCACCACCACCCCCACCCCCCGGGGCGCCAGCACCTCCTGGATCGCCCCCGCAATCTCCCCCGTCAGCCGCTCCTGCACTTGCAGCCGGCGGGCAAACATGTCCACGATCCGCGGCAGCTTGCTCAACCCCACGATCGTCCCGTTCGGGATGTACGCGATGTGCGCCTTCCCGAAAAACGGCAGCAGGTGATGCTCGCACATCGAGTACAGCTCGATGTCGCGCACCATCACCATGTGCTCGTGCGCCTCGGCGA